>CAZIXL010000194.1:0-6062 GCA_964542885.1 uncultured bacterium | reverse complement strand
CGCGTCGCCTCGAGCAGCTTGAGCAGGTAGACGACCTGGTGGTCGCCCCAGTAGCCCAGGTTGCTCCACGGGTGGCCCGGCTCCTCGAGCTCCCAGTCGATGCCGTCGCGCGTCAGGCGGTAGGGATTGAAGCCGTCCACGGTGGACGCGTTCACGAACTTGGCGACCAGGTTCGGCAGGAACGCGGGGAAGCTCGTCGCCAGCGCCTCCCAGTTCTGGAAGATGTCGCGCCAGTTGCCCTCGTAGCGCAGCGCCCGCGAGCCGTCGGCCTCGCGCACGCGGATCGAGAAGCGGTTCCACGGCCGGCTGGGGTCGCCGTGGCGGCGGCCGAAGTGGAGCGGCAGGTACTCGAACGCGAGCCGCTCGAGATCGGCGTCGCCCGGCTGCTGCGCGCGTTCGCGTAGTGCCGTCACCGGCAGCTCGGCCGGCAGCGCGGCGAGCCAGGCGGCGTGCCGATCCGCGGCCGCGCGGTTGCGCGTGCGCGCGAAGTCGGCGAAGTCCGCGGCCGGCACCTGGTGGTGCTTCGCGAACACGCCGCCGCGCATGTTGTTGTAGAGCACGTTCGCCAGGTGGTGCGCACAGGTGGTCGCGGCGGCCGTCACCTGCAGCGCGTCGGCGCTCGCCACGTTGCGCCGCAGGTTCGCCGCCGCCGCGGCCAGCGCCGCGTCGAGCTCGGCGCCCGGGTCGCCGCCGGCCAGCAGCCGCTCGCGCAGCGCCACGACCTGCGCCTGGTCGCGCGCGGCGTCGGCCACGAGGCGCCACGTGAGCGATCCGCCCGGCGCGAGCCGGAACGCGGAGGTGACCAGGTAGTGCCCGCGCCCGCCGTTGCGGCGCGACTCGGCCAGGCGCGCGCCGGAGGCGCGAAACGCGTGCACGGCGGCGCACGAGAGCGCATGGCGCGGCTCGGGCAGCCCGCACGACCACACGACGTTCGTGCGCAGCTCCTCGGCCGCCTCGGCGCGGTCGCTGATGCGCGAGGTGAGCGAGAAGAGCCCGAGGCCGGTGCGCGCGTCCACCTCGTTCCGCTTGTACGCGTCGACGAGCGCGCTCGAATGCTGGTACATGGCGAGCGGCACGCCCGACGGCAGCACGTTGCGCAGCCCGTCGAGCAGCGTCACCGCGACGGGCGTGTCGCCCAGGTTCTGGAGCGTCGCGGTGCGGACGTGACCGAACGCGTCGCACGCCGACCACGCGTAACGGAACGCCAGGCCGAGCCCGCGATGCACCTCCTCGAACACGACGGGCGTGCCGAGCGGGTCCTTGTCGAGATGGCGCTCGGTCGGGGTCCCTGCGGCCCCCGGCGCGAAGGGTTCCCACACCGCCTCGGGGTCACCCTCCCGGCGCACGCGCAGCAGCGTGAGCGGTCCGGTGTGGTGGTGCGCGTCGTGGAGCTGGTCCACGGTCACGTACGGGAACAGCGCGCCGTCGGCGTCGGTGCGGCCGGCGGTGAGCCCGCCCGCGCTGCTCAGGAACATCCACAGGTCGGTGTCGCTCGGGACGCTCATGAGGAACGGCGGCAGGCGGTCGTAGCCGGTGATGCGCAGCCGCGTGCGCCCGTCCACTTCGATCGGGCCGCCGTTGCGCGCGGCCGCTCCGCCCGGACGGTCGACGACGCTCACGGCGCCTCCGCCGCGGCGGGCTTCGGCGTGCGGTCGGCGCGGTACAGGCCCCAGTGCTTCTCGACCTCGGCCGGGTTCGGGCTGCCCTTCCAGTTCTCGTCGAACGCCTCGAACCAGAACGTGGGCACGCGCGAGCGCTCCACCCACGCGCGCATCGCCGCGTAGACGCGCGCCTGCGCCGCCTCGCTCGTCTCGCCCTTCATGAGCCGGCCCTGGTCGCCCTCGTCGGAGCGTTGCGTGGCCCAGCCCGTCTCGCCGATCACCACGGGCCGGTCCGGGTGCAGCGCGCGGATCACGGCCAGCTCGCGCTCGACCCACGGCACCGCGTCCTCGACGCTCGTGCCGTTCCAGAGCGGGTGCAGGTGCGCGAAGACGAAGTCGCACTCCGCGGCGATCGCGCGGCTCTCGGGCTTGTTCCAGAAGTTGTAATCGTCGGCGGTCGTGACCGGCACGCGCACGCGCGCGCGCAGGCCGCGCAGGTATTCGACCAGGCGCTCCGCCGGCAGCCGGTTGAACGACCAGAAGACCTGGGTCTCGTTGCCCACGGCGATCGCCGCGACCTGCTCCGGGTAGGCGCGTGCGAGTTCGACGGCATGGTCCACCTCGCGCTGGTTCGCCGCGCGCGCCTCGGGGAAGCGTTCGACCACCCGTCCCGTCGAATCGCGCCGGTCTTCGGCGGCGAGCCACACGCCGAGCACCACGCGAAAGTACGGTGCGGCCTCTCGGATCGCGGCGAGCACGGTGTCGCCCGTGCCCTGCGCGCCGTAGATGCGCAGGACCGGCCCGAGCCTGCGGATGATCGCAATGTCCTCCTCGACCTGGGCCACCGTGGGACCGGGGCCCTCGGGCCGCTGGCCGTCGCGGTGCGGACCGTACGCGATGCCGAAGCCGTCCCAGCGTTCGTACCCCTCGAAGAGCAGCGGGCGCACGGTGAACGGCCGCTCGCGCCGCGGCGCGCGCGCGGCCCATGCGGCGCCGAACGCCGCGGCCAGTCCGAGTGCCGCCACCAGGAACGCGATCGCGGCCGGCACGGGTCGGGGGCTCATTCGAGCACGATCACGCGCGCCGTCGAGGGCGCGCCGTCGCCCGAGAGCCGCGCCAGGTAGAGGCCCGGCGCCACGCGCGCACCGGCGTCGTCGCGGCCGTCCCACGCCACGCCGAACGTGCCCGCCGGGCGCACGCCGTCCTCGAGCACGCGCACGAGCCGGCCCGCGACGTCGTGGATCGCGAGCCGCTCGGGGCCGCCGTGCGCGAGCGTGAAGCGCAGCGCCGCGCCCCCGCGCGCGGGATTCGGGCCCGCGAGCGCGAGCGCGCGGCCGCCGGTCGCGGCCGGCACCGCCGGCACGTCGAGCAGCGCCGGCGCCCACGGCACGAAGCGGAAGTCGTCGAGCACCGCCTCCTGCGCCGTCGCCGGCGCGCCGCTCGACTGCCAGAGGTTCAGGTGGACGCGCGGCTGGTCGGGCCGCGGGATGTGCGGGCCCGTGTACGTCCAGGCGAGCACCGTGGTCGCCGGCGACTCGTCGAGCGGGCCGCCGCGCCACGAGCGGTACGCGACGTGGTCCGGGCGCCACTCGAACGCGTGCGAGGTGACCTCGCCGTCGGCGAACGTCATCGAGAACGGGTACAGGTTGCCGCCCCAGTACCAGGGCTGCGTCACGTACTGCGCGTTGTGGCCCGAGGCGTTGCCCCAGCGGCTGAACTCGATGTCGGTCTCGTTGTAGGGGTTCCACCACAGGTAGCCGTCGTCGTAGCAGGGGCCGTACTCCCAAAGGAACAGCCCCAGCACCGTGGTGACGTCGAAATTGTCGAGCCGGCCGCGTGTCGTGAACACGTAGTCGCCGTAGCCGAGCGCGTCCACGAGCGTGACCTCGGTGCTGTACCAGGTCGAGCCCACCTTCGCGATCGTCAGGTGCAGGCTGCCGCCCGCGTCGACCCACACCGCGCCCGGCGCGCTCGAGAACCAGTTGGGGCCTGGCCCGTAGTAGCCCGTGCCCTTGACGCGCCACGTGCGGCCGGCGAACGACACCGTGCGGCCGCTGCCGAAGTCGCCCCACTGCAGGTCGTCGAGGCTCGGCACCGTGCGCTTCACGAACGCGACCTGGTCGTAGATCGCGTCGCGCTGGGGATCGCCGGGGCCCTGCAGCACGGCCAGCAGCAGCCGCGCCGACACGGTGCCCGTCGGCGCCGTCCCGGTCGCGAACGCGAACGCCAGCGAGGTGTCCCGCGCGGTGGCGGCCGTCGCGACGTCGTGCGATTCGTACGAAATCAGCGCGCCACCCGCGTCGCGCCACTCCACGTTGACGATCGCCTTCGACTGGCCGGCGAGCGGGCGCGTCGACGGCACGCGCACGTAGCCCGTCACGTCCCACACGTCGCCCGGCGCCGAATCCTGCGCCTGCCAGTAGGCCGAGATGTCCCAGCCGCCCGTGTTGGGTCCCGACACGCGGGCGGCGAGCGCGCCGTGCACGGCCGCGGTCGAGCTGCCGACGGAGCCGAACTGTTCCCAGCCGCCGAAGACGAGCCCGGACTGGCCGGCGATCTCGAAGCTCGGGTTGGCGAGCATGCACGCGGCGCGCGCGGCGGGCGGAAGGGCGAGGAGCAGCGCCAGGGCGCACGCGACAGGCAGCGTTCGGGTCGTCATCGGGAAGGGCACCCCTACGGGTTCGGGCCACTTTGTCCGGTTGCCGCACAAAGTCTACCCGCCCGCCTCGCGCGGGCCAACCGGTTTTTCGCGCCGGGGTGTGCCTGCCAGGCGCGCGGGGCCCCGCGCCCAAAGGTGCGGGGCCCCGCGGGGCGCCGGCGGGCTCAGCCGCCGATCATCTTCATCATGGCTTCCGGGTAGCGGGCGCCGGACGCGGCGCCCTTCGGGATGCCCGCCTCGAGCGCCTCGAGGTCGCCGGCGCTCAAGGTGACGGCGGCGGCGCCCACGTTGTCCTCGAGGTACTTGCGGCGCTTGGTGCCCGGGATCGGCACCACGTCCCGTCCGCGCGCGAGCACCCACGCGAGCGCGAGCTGGGCCGGCGTGCAGCCCTTCTTCGCCGCCACGTCCTTCACCGTCGCGACGATCGCCCGGTTGCGCTCGAAGTGCTCCGCCTCGAAGCGCGGGTTGCGGCGCCGCCAGTCGTTCGCGTCGAACGCGTCGGGCGATTCGATCGCACCGGTGAGGAACCCGCGCCCCAGCGGGCTGTAGGCGACGAGCCCAATGCCGAGCTCGCGGCATGTCGCGAGCGCGCCGTCCTCGGGGTCGCGCGTCCACAACGAGTACTCGCTCTGCAGTGCCGCGATCGGGTGCACGGCGTGCGCGCGGCGGATCGTCGCCGGGCTCGCCTCGGACAGGCCGAGGAAGCGCACCTTGCCCTCGCGCACCAGCTCGGCCATCGCGCCGACGGTGTCCTCGATCGGCACGGCCGGGTCCACGCGGTGCTGGTAGTAGAGGTCGATGTAGTCGGTGCCGAGCCGCTGGAGCGACGCCTCGCACACGCGCCGCACGTTCGCCGGTGTCGAGTCCAGCCCCGCGGGCGCGCCGCCGTTCGGGTCGATGCGGAACCCGAACTTGGTCGCGATCACGACGCGGTCGCGTACCGGGCCGAGCACGCGCCCCACCAGCTTCTCGTTGGTCCACGGCCCGTAGACCTCGGCCGTGTCGAAGAACGTGATGCCCAGCTCGAGCGCGCGGTGGAGCGTGGCGAGCGCTTCGGCTTCGTCGGCCGGGCCGTAGGCGTACGTCATGCCCATGCAGCCCAGGCCCTGCTCGGAGACGGCGAGGCCGTTGCGGCCGAGCGTGCGGGTGCGCATGTGGAGCTCCTCTCAGGAAGTCGGGGGTTCGGCGGTCGAAGCCGCCGGTTCGCCCGCATTCTCGCGCGCGAACCGCCGCAGCACCAGAAGCGTGAGGTCGTCGGACGCCGGCGCGCCGCCGCGGTGGCGCCGCACGCGCGCGAGCAGCCGGTCGCGCAGCGTGCGCGCGTCGGCCGGCCCGCCCGCGGCGAGCGCGGTCGCGACCGCTTCCTCGCCGAGCAGCGCACCCGCGGGATCCGCGGCCTCGGCGAGGCCGTCGGTGCACAGCACGAGCGCGTCGCCGGGTCCGAGCCGCGCGCGCCCGGCGGCGAACGTGGCCCCGGGAAACGGGCCCAGCATGAGACCGCCCCGCGGCTCGAGCGTCTCGACCCGCCAGGGCTCGCGCCGCACGACCAGCGGCGGCGGGTGGCCCGCCAGCGAGTACTCGAACGCATCCGCGCGCGGGTCGTACACGAGGTAGGCCGCCGTCACGAACCAGCCGCTGGGGAGCAGCCGGCAGAGCGCGCGGTTCATGGCCGCGAGCGCGCCGGCAGGGGCCGCCTCGTGCGGCGCGACCTCCTGGAACACGGCGCGCGTGACCGCCATGAGCACCGCGGCCGCGGGCCCGTGTCCCGACGCGTCGGCGACGAGCATCGCCGTGCGATCGTC
>CAZIXL010000193.1:0-6073 GCA_964542885.1 uncultured bacterium | reverse complement strand
CCGACGACGCCCGGGCCGGCGCGCGCGTGGTGTCGCGGCTCGCGGCGCGCGCGCTCGCCCGCCGCCGCGGCGCCGCCGGGCGCCGCGTGCGCGGCTGGGGGCGGCTGCCACTCGCGATCCGGCACGCCGCGCTCGCGCGCTTCTGGTCGGGTGTGGCGCCCGCGGGCATCGGCCTGCCGCGACGCCATCGCGACGCGCTCGATCGGCTGCTCGCAACCGGCCGCTCGCGCGGCACGCTGGCCCTGCCGAAGGGACGGCTCGCCGAGCTCGCCGCCGGCCGCCTGCGCATCGTCGCGCCCGATGCCGCCGCCGCGAATCCCGGGTCCCACCCCCGCGCTCGTACGAGGCGGACCTCCCCGGGCCACGCCGATGCTAGACTGCGCCCCATCGCCCCCGGACTCGCCGTGACCGTCCGCGGCACCTCGTCGCCGGCCCCGACCGCAGGGCCCCGCCGAAAGGTGCGCTCCACCCCAACGTTCCGCCGCCCCGCGACCCGACTGGAGTAGCCCGACTTCCATGAGCGACCACCCCCGAGCCGTGCAGGCCGAGCCCAACCTGAAGGTGATGTTCACCGCCGAGCAGATCCAGGCGCGCGTCCGGGAGATGGGCGTGCAGCTGGCGCGCGAGTACGACGGCCTGCGCCCGATGTTCGTGGGCGTGCTGAAGGGCGCCTGCATGTTCCAGTGCGACCTCGCCCGCGCCACGCCGATCGACCTCGAGATGGACTTCCTGGCCGTCTCGTCGTACGGGCCGGGCACCACGTCCAGCGGCAACGTGCGGCTGATCATGGACCTGCGGTCGGACATCCGGGACCGGCACCTCGTCCTTTGTGAAGGAGTCGTGGATTCTGGGCTCAGCGTCTCCTTCATCCTGGATCTGCTGAAGTCCAGGGGGGCGGCCAGCATCAAAGTGGCGACCCTTCTCAACAAGGCCCCCTGCCGAAAGATTCCCGTGCCCGTGGACTACATCGGGTGGACCATCGGCCCCGAGTTCGTGATCGGGTACGGCATGGACGCCGACGAGAAATACCGCAATCTGCCCTACGTGGGCGTGATCGAGGAGGCATAGCGACGTGACGAGCTTCCGCAGGGACAACGACGACGAGGGTCGTCGCCCGAACCGCGGATCGGGACCGCGCGGGCCGCAGGCGCCCCCGCCCGCGGGCCAGCCGTTCCGCACCATGGCGTTCTGGGGCCTCGTCATCCTGCTGGCCCTGGTGGCCTACAAGATGTACTCGGGGAACCTGCTCGCGACGCAGCGGATCGAGATCCCCTACACCGCGTTCATGCAGGAAGTCGACAAGAACAACGTCGAGAGCGCCAACTTCGCCGAGCAGACCCGCACGCTGACCGGCGATTTCCGCGCCGAGATCACGCAGAAGGTCGGCGGCCGCGACGTGACCGTGAAGTCGTTCAAGACGAACTTCCTCGGCGACGGCGCCACGCTGGCCGACAAGGTGCGCGCCACCGGCGCGCGCGTCGCGGTGAACCCGCCCGGCGTGGACTGGCTCAACATGCTGTTCAGCTGGCTGCCGCTGGTGCTGTTCCTGGTCGCGTGGATGTTCGTCCTGCGCCAGATGCAGAGCGGCGGCTCGGCCGCGCTGCGCTTCGGCAAGAGCAAGGCGCGCGTGCTCATGGAGCAGCAGCCCAAGGTGACGTTCAAGGACGTCGCGGGCTGCGAGGAGGCCAAGCAGGAACTGCAGGAGATCATCGAGTTCCTGAAGGAGCCGCAGAAGTTCCAGCGCCTGGGCGGCCGCATCCCGAAGGGTGCGCTGCTGCTCGGCCCTCCCGGCTCGGGCAAGACGCTGCTCGCGCGCGCGGTCGCGGGCGAGGCCGGTGTGCCGTTCTTCTCGATGAGCGGCTCGGACTTCGTCGAGATGTTCGTCGGCGTGGGCGCCTCGCGCGTGCGCGACCTGTTCGAGCAGGCCAAGCGTAACGCGCCGTGCATCGTGTTCGTCGACGAGATCGACGCCGTCGGCCGGCACCGCGGCGCGGGCCTCGGCGGTGGCCACGACGAGCGCGAGCAGACGCTCAACCAGCTGCTGGTCGAGATGGACGGCTTCGAATCGAACGAGGGCGTCATCATGATCGCGGCCACGAACCGCCCCGACGTGCTCGACCCGGCGTTGCTGCGCCCCGGGCGCTTCGACCGCCAGATCGTCGTGGACTGGCCCGACGTGCGCGGGCGCGAGGGCATCCTGAAGGTGCACACGCGCAAGATCCCGCTCGCCGAGGACGTGGACCTCAAGTCGATCGCCCGCTCGACGCCCGGCATGGCCGGCGCGGAACTGGCGAACATCGTCAACGAGGCCGCGCTGCTGGCGGCGCGCCGCAACCACAAGAAGGTCAGCGACCGGGACTTCGAGGACGCGAAGGACAAGGTCATGCTCGGCACCGAGCGGCGCAGCCTCGTGATGACCGAGGAGGAGCGCAAGACCACGGCGTACCACGAGGCGGGCCACGCGCTGGTCGCGTGGCTGCTGCCCGGCAGCGACCCGGTGACGAAGGTCACGATCATCCCGCGCGGCCGCGCGCTGGGCGTGACCTTCTACACGCCGCAGGAGGAACGGCACAACCACTCGAAGAAGCAGCTCGAGGACAAGCTGTGCCACGCCATGGGCGGCCGTGCAGCCGAGCGGCTCATCTTCCAGCACCTCACGACCGGCGCCGCCAACGACCTCGAGCAGGCGACCAACATCGCCCGCAGCATGGTCACGCGCTTCGGCATGAGCGACAAGCTGGGCCCGCTCACGTTCGGCAAGAAGGACGAGATGGTGTTCCTCGGCCGCGAGCTGGCGACGCACAAGGACTACAGCGAGCAGACCGCCGAGCTGATCGACCAGGAGGTGCGCGAGATCATCGAGCGCGCCGACCAGATGGCCGTGCGGCTCCTGCGCGACAACGTCGACAAGCTGCACCTGCTCGCGAACACGCTGCTCGAGCGCGAGACGCTCGACGGCGACGAGATGGACCGCGTGCTGCGGGGCGAGAAGCTCGAGCCGATGGCGCGCAGCGACGACGGCCCGACCCCCGAGACGCCGGCCGACACGCCGAAGCCCAGCGTCAGCGACGGCGGGCAGCTCGACGCCTTCGGCGGCCCGGCCCCGAACCCGGCCGGGGCCTGATCGGCCGATCCGAACCCGAGTCCCAGGGCCCGGCGGACCCCGCGTCCGCCGGGCCTTTTGGCTCGCTCGTGACGGCATCCCGGGCATTTTTCGCTCGCCTTGCAACTTCCGCCCCGGAAAGAGCGTCTCTATGCGTGTCACCCGGAGCGCAACCGGGTACCCGCTGAATGGCAAGGCAGCGGAGTCTTCCAGGCGAGGCGGACCGGCGCCAGCAGAGCCGGTTCCACCGAACGAGCGGCGTCCACGCACCTCCCGGACGCCGCTTTGTGCTGCCGGGCCGAGCCTGCCGCCCGCGTCCCGGAAGCCCGCTCGCGGCGGCCGGGGCCCGAGGCGCGCCACCGCGACGAGCGGCGGCGGCGCGGCCGGCCCCCGGCCCATGGCTCCTCCGGCCCCCTTGCGCGCCGGGGTCGTGCGCGCTGGAATAGCGTCCGACCGAACCCGACCCTCCTTCCCGCAACCTCCCGAGGACCTGTCGTGAAGACCGCCTTCTGGCTGTGGACCGTCTCCGTGCTCCTCACCCTGGTGCTCGCGTACTGGCAGCGCGTGAGCGGCCCGACCTACCCGATGAGTGGCCAGGCGACCGCCGCCGGGACGACGTTCGCCTGGCGGCTCGAACGCACGCACGCGGGCCCGGGCGATCACGAGGTCAAGCTGGGTCGCCCGGCCGTCGGCGCGACGGGTGTGCTGGAGTGGCGGCACCACCAGGCGAACGAGCCGTGGACCGCGGTCCCGATGACGGAGGTGGGCGACACGCTCGAAGCCGCGCTGCCCCACCAGCCGGCCGGCCACAAGCTCGATTACCGCGTCACGCTCACGATCGGCGGCCAGCCGGTCGTGCTGCCCTCGCCCGACGGCTTCGCGGCGCTGCGTTTTCGCGACGACGTGCCGCCGATCGTGCTGATCCCGCACATCCTCATCATGATGGGCGTGCTGCTGCTGTCCGTGCGCACCGGGCTCGAGGCGTTCCGGCCGAAGCCGGAGTTCCGCATCCTCACGGCGCGCACGCTCGCCGCGCTGGTCGTGGGCGGCTTCGTCCTCGGCTGCATCGTGAGCGGCTACGCGTTCAGCCAGCCGTGGGGCGGCTTTCCGATCAGCAACGACCCGACCGACAACAAGACACTCATCGCGTTCCTCGGCTGGGTCGTCGCGGCCGTGCCGGTCTTCCGCGGCGGCCGGGCGCGCCCGTTCGTGCTCGGCGCCGCACTCCTCACGCTGGTCGTGTTCGTGATCCCGCACAGCATCGCGATGCCGCACTGAGGCGCGCGCGCCGCCCGCGCGGCGCGGCACCGGAGCGCGTGAGGACGCTTGACAGCCGTCCTACCATGCGCCGGCGCAGGAGCGGCCCGCGCTCCCCCGAGGCCCGCGGTCGCGAACGTCGTGAACCGGCTGCCGAACCCTCGGGGGCATGCATGTCGTACCGTGGCCGCGACCGCCGCAAACCCGTCGGCGACGAACCGCGCAGGGCCTTCGGCGATCTCGCGGCCCTGGCCATCCGCAGGCGCATTCGCGAGACCGGGTCGGACGGGGCGTTCTGGGAACACACGCCGAACCTCGCCTGGGCGCGCTGGTGCGCCGAGGACGGCCGTTTCGCCTTCTGCGGCCTGCGCCGCAACGTCGACTTCCTCACCGCCGAGCTCGGGGTCTCGCCGGTCGAGGTGCACCTCGAGGACCTGCCGCTGGTCGAGGCGATCGCGATGGCCATGCCCACCGGGTGCCGCATCCGCCTGGGCCACATGCTGCAGGGCCACGATCGCTGGTGGTCCTCGGGAGGCTCCGAGCCCTCGCTGCTCTGGAGGCTCGACTGGCTCGCGCACCAGGCCCACCTGCGGCTTCGCCCCTTCCTCGACGCGGCGGCGCCGCCGCCCTGAGCGGACCGGGGCGCCGCCCCCGCCCCGGCCATGCCGCGGTTCGCGTCCCGCGTGCGCCGCCGGGCGCGTGTGCGCGAACTAGCGGGCCGGCGCGCGCGCGGGCGTCACCTCGAGCGCCAGCTTCTCGCCCCCGCGCAGGACCTCGAGCGCCAGCGCCACGCCGATGCGCTCGCCCGTGAGCAGCCGGTGCAGGTCGTCGACGCCCGCGACCGGCTCGCCCGCGAGGCCCGTCACGACGTCGCCCTCGCGCAGGCCCACGCCCTCGGCGGGGCTGCCCTTCTCGACCGACAGCACGAGCACGCCCGACTCGTGCGCGAGCCCGTGCCGGCGCACGAGGTGCCGGCGCAGCCGCGCGTTCTGGCCCGCGAGCCCCAGGAAACCGCGCGTGATGCGCCCCTCGCGGATCAACGTGCTCGCCACGAACCGGGCGAGGTCGATCGCGATCGCGAAGCACAGCCCCTGCGCGGGCAGGATCGTGGCGGTGTTGACGCCGATCACCTCGCCGCGCGAGTTCACGAGCGGCCCGCCCGAGTTGCCGGGGTTGAGCGCGGCGTCGGTCTGCAGCACGTCGTCGATGAGCCGGCCCGACTGCGCGCGCAGCGTGCGCCCGAGCGCGCTCACGACGCCGGCCGTGACCGAGCCGTGGAAGCCGAACGGGCTGCCGAGCGCGATCGCCACCTGGCCCACGCGCAACGCGGCCGAGCGGCCGAGCGTCGCGGGCACGAGGCCGTCGGCGGCGATGCGGATCACCGCGAGGTCGGTGTCCGGGTCGTCGCCCACGAGCGTCGCCGGCGAGCGCCGCCCGTCGGCGAGCGTCACCTCGAGCCGGCCCGCGCCGCCGGCCACGTGGCTGTTCGTGAGCGCGAAGCCGTCGGGCGCGATCACGAAGCCCGAGCCCGAGCCGCCGCGCTGGCCGTCGCGCTGCACGTCGATGCGGATCACCGACGGCGCGACGATCTCGACGGCCCCGGAGACCGCCTCGGAGTAGGCGTCGAGCAGCACCGCGTCGTGCAGCGCGGGCGCCGGGGCGGCGGGCAGGTCGCGGGCGGGATCGTGGGTGGAATCATGGGCGAGCAGGTCG
>CAZIXL010000192.1:0-6107 GCA_964542885.1 uncultured bacterium | reverse complement strand
AAGCGCTGGCCCGCGGAGCGCTTCGCCGAGGTGGGGCGCGGCTTCGCCGCACGCGGGCTGCGCGTCTTCGCGTGCGGCGGCGAGGCCGAGCGCGAGGCGCGCGAAGCGGCGGCGCGCGGCTGCGGCGGCACGTCGCTGGCGGGCCGCACGAGCCTCGCCGCGCTGGCGGCCGTGCGCGCCGGCGCGGCCGCCGTCGTGTGCAACGACTCGGGCCTCGGGCACCTCGCCGGGGCGGTCGGCGCGCCGACGGTTGCGGTGTTCGGTTCGACCAGCAGCGCGTGGACCGCGCCGATCGGCGCACGCACCGCCGTCGCGCAACGCCCGCCCGTCTGCTCGCCGTGCTTCGCCCGCACCTGCCGGATCGGCTACGCATGCCTCACGGCCGTCACGGCCGGCCACGTCGAGGAAGCGCTGGCGCGCGCCGGAGCCGCGGCGACCGGGGGACGGGTCGCGTGAAGCTCGTCGTTCACGGCGGCTCGGCCGCGGCGCGCTCGGGCCGGCTGCGGCTCGCGCTCGCCGGGCTGGCGCTGCGCGGGCACGCCGTCGCCTGGCACGGCGGCTCGCCGCCGCTGCCGCCGCCGCTCGTGACGCCCGCGTCGGCGCGCGAACTGTCGGGGCTGCGCGCGGACGCGGTCGTGGGCGGGCCCGGCGTGGCCGGCGTGGCGCTCACCGGCTGGCTCGCCCGCGCGCGCGTGATGCTGATCGCCGCCTCCGGCGACGACGTGGAACGCTGGCCGCTCCTCGACCGCTGGGCGTGGGGCTCGCTGCACTCGGTGGCGCTCGTCGGCGAGGCCGACGCGGACGCGGTCCGGCGCCACGCGCGCGAGCTGCCGCTGGAGCGCTTCGGGCTCTGGTCCGAAGCCGCCGTGCCCGTGGCACCCGAGCCGGCGCATCCCGACGTCGAGATCCTCGAGCGCGCGCTCGAGCGCGCGCTGGCGCGACAGGCGCGCCGCGCCCCGCGGGCGGCGGCGTTCCTCGACCGCGACGGCACGCTCGTCGTCGAGCGCGGCTACCTCGACGATCCGCAGGGCCTCGAGCTGCTGCCGGGCGTCGCCGCCGCGCTGCGCGCGCTGCGCGCCGCGGGGCTGCCGGCGATCGTGGTGTCGAACCAGTCGGGCATCGGTCGCGGGCGTTTCACCGAGGCGCGCGTCCACGAGGTCATGGCGCGACTGCGCCGGATGCTGCGCGCCGAGGGCGTCGAACTGGACGCGATCTACTTCTGCCCGCACCGGCCGGACGAGGGCTGCGCGTGCCGCAAGCCGGGATCGGCCCTGCTCGAGCGCGCCGCCGAGGACCAGGTGCTGCTCCTGCCGGCGTCGATGATGGTCGGCGACAAGCGCCTCGACGCGGCGACGGCGCAGGCGGTCGGCGGCTTCGGCGTGCTCGTGCGCACCGGCTACGGCCGCGAGGAGGAGGCGCTCGCGGGGGACGGGACGTTCGCGCGCGCGCCCGACCGGGTCTTCGACGGGCTCGGCGATGCGGTCGCGTGGTTCGTGACCGGCACCGACGCGCACTTCGGCAGCGGGTAGCGGTCACCCGCCGCGGGCGTCAGCGGTCGGGATTCGCCTCGATCCGGAACGACTGGCCGTCCGCCGTGGCCCGGTAGGCCAGGTGGTAGCCGGGCAGGCTCACCTGGTCGCGCCCGACCCAGCGGTCGTCCACCAGTTCGTCCAGGTTGGCCGGGTAGCGGCCGCGCTCGAGCCGGTACAGGTCGAGCGCGTAGCGCAGGTCGCGCACCTGCGCGGCCGCGAAGACGTCGTTGCGCGGGTTCACGCGGCGCTGGAGCAG
Organism: uncultured bacterium; assembly: GCA_964542885.1. Lineage (GTDB taxonomy): Bacteria > Eisenbacteria > RBG-16-71-46 > RBG-16-71-46 > RBG-16-71-46 > CAIXRL01. The sequence goes on along the minus strand of CAZIXL010000192.1, from coordinate 4,319 downwards.
GTGCGTGGAGGCCCAGCGCAGGGCGAAGACCGCGGCCGCCACCAGCAGCACGACGGCGACCTCGCGGTGGAAGCGCGCGCGCGGGCGTGGCGGTGCGGGCTCGAAGTCGACGGGCGCGGGCGCTGGCGGCGCCATGCCCGGAGGCCGGTGCCCCACGAACTCGATCCAGTTCGAGTCGAGCATCCGCTGCAGCGCCTCGTAGGCCTCGTACTCCGAGAGCGGCGCGGTCGAAACGATCTCGGCGACGGTGTGCTGCCCGTCGATGATGCCGAACAGCTCGCGCTCCTCGTCGGACAGCGGGTCGTCCGGGTCGGGCAGGTCGCGCACGCCGATCAGCTGGTGCGGGTCCTTGAAGATCGACACGAACCGCTTCTGCTCGTCGACGCGGCGGGCGGCCTCGATCAGCGCGCCCTCCATGCTGAGCGAGATCACGGGCGGGTTCGGCCACTTGGTGTTCGGGTCGAACCGGTAGGTGCCGTTCTCCCAGCGCACGACGCGCATGAGGTCGTCGAGCACCTGGCGCTCGAGGTAGATCCCGAGTTCCTGCTGGTCGAGGTAGCGCCCGTTGATGAGCAGGTCCTCGAGGTCGCGGCCGGACTCGCGCTGGATCGTGACGATGCCGCGGTACTGCTCGTCCGAGAGGCGGTTCGTCTGGCGCAGGAAGTGGAGCAGCGGGTCGTCCTTGGTCAGCCCCGGCTGGCGCGTGGCGACGATGCGCCCGTCCACGACCCACAGGGTCGCGCGCTCGGTGTTCCACTCGAGCGTCAGGCAGCCGGACTTCTTCTGGGTGCCGATGAGCTGGAGGATCTCGGTCGAGCCGAAGTCGCGGAGATTGCCCTGGAGCGCCATGGTGACCTACGCGGCCGCCGGCGTGATGCGCCGGGTGGACTGGGTGATCCGCCCGCGCTGCGAGGCGGCCAGGGCGGCTTCGCGCGCGCGTTCGCGCGCACGCAGGCCCAGGTAGCCGAGCACGGAGACGGCGAGGACGAGCGCGAACACCGCCAGCAGCAGCACCGGCGGCACCTCCGCGGCGGACATGGTGAGGCGCGGCTCGATCGCGAAGGGCGGCGGCGTGCCCATCCAGGCGCGCAGCAGGAGCCGGGTGGTCGCGAGCAGGCCGATGGCGGTGAACACGTGCCGGTGGGAGAGCAGGCCGTAGCCCGGGATGAGCGTCGCGAGGCCGATGCGGAACAGGTGCGCGCGGCGCTGCTCCGCCATGCGGTGGCGCGACAGCATGAGGCGCGAGAACTCGCCCGACTCCGCCGTGGCCTCGACGGCCACGCAGGTCGCGCACAGCGCGCTCTCGCGGCGGCGCTCGGCGCAGCGGCGGCAGACCACCGCCCCGCAGTTGCCGCAGGTGCGCAGCGGCAGGGTGCGGTGCTGGCGCAGGCCGAGCACGACGCCGAGCACGGCCAGGACCAGCCCGGCGACCGAGAAGGGCCAGCCGCGCGTCTCGATGTGGCGCCGCCGCGAGCCGGGCAGCGAGCCGGCCGCGTCGCGCGGCGCGCCGGCGCTCGAGAGGGCCTGCCAGAAGACCGCGGGCGGCAGCCACTCGTCGACGAGCGGCAGCAGGCCGTCGGTCGTCGCCTGCGACTGGTAGGTCTTCACCAGCTCGAAGTTGATCGCCGTCGCCTTCGACAGCGACTCGGTGGCCTTCGCGTACTCGAAGCGCTGCGTGTAGAGCTGCGAGGCGTTGTAGTGCGGCGCGGCCGAAGCCGGGTCGGCGGCGACCGACTTCGCGTAGCACTCGAGCGCCTCGTCGGGCCGGCCGGCCATGGCGACGACGTTGCCGAGGTTGTTCCACGCCTCACCGCTCGACGGCCACAGCGCCAGCACGCGGCGGTACGCCTGCTCGGCCGCGTCCAGGTGCCCGCCGCGCCGCGACGTCCACGCGAGCCCGAACTGCACGATCGGGTTCTGCGGGTCGCGGACGACCATCGCGCGCAGCTGCGTCTCGCGGTGCTCGTCGTACGGGCGGTTCTCCAGCGTGGGTACCGCGTAGAACGGCCCGGTGCCCTCGTGCAGCGGGAGCGACATGCGCTCGACCGTGCGCAGGAGCAGCGGGGTCGCGAGCACCATCGCGACGAGCAGCACGAACAGCGAGCGCTCGCGCACGCGCAGGTGCGGCCACAGCCAGCCGAGGAAGAACAGCGTCGGGAGCGTGAGGCCGAAGCCGAGCAGGTAGGGGAGCAGGACGAGCACCGGCGCCCACAGCTTCGCCGTGCGCAGCGAGGCGAAGCGCCCCAGGTCCTCCTGCCAGCCGTGCGTGAGTTCGCGGCGGCGCAGCCACACCACCAGGATGCCGGCCGCGAGCAACCCCACGAAGAGCGCGTCGAGCAGCAGGATCGTGGCGTTGGCGACGAGGTTCAGCTGGAGGTTGAAGTTCTGCCGCAGCAGGTCCACGACCGTGGCGTACTGCAGGAGCGCCTGGCTGGGCTCCTTGGTCAGCGTCCACGCGGCCAGCGTCAGGTGCGGTTCGACGAACGACGGGTCGAGGTCGGCCGCCCCGCGCACGTCGAGCACGGCGGCCTCGGGCTGGCCCGCCTGCCGGGCCATGAGTCCGCGGCGGAAGAAGATGCGGGCCTCGTCAGGCAGCGCCGCGAGGTGCGCGGCGGCGCGGTAGTCGACCCACTCCTCGACGTGGCGCAGGTCGGCGGGGCGGACGATCTCGCGGGCCGGCGCGGCGGGCTCCTTCGCGGCTTCGGGCGGCGCCGCGGCCGGCGGCACGACCGGCGCCGGCCGGACGTGGCCGGCGGGAGCCGGGTCGGCGGACGCGGGCGCCTCGCCGGCCGGCGCGTCCGTCCCGGCGGAAGGCGCGAGCGCGGCGGACGTCGTGTCGGCGGCGAGCGAGTCGGACTGCGCGCGCGCGAGCGGTGCGTGGGCGAGGAGGAGGGCGAGCGCCAGGGAGAGCGCGCGAGGCAGGCCGAAACGCGCGCCGCTCGTGGTCCCCTTCGGGACCGCGGCACGCGGAAGTCGGATGGAAGTCACGATTGGAGCCGTGCGGTCCCTGGGGTGCATTCCCTTGACACTCCGGATGGGCACTCCTACCTTGCGGCGCGATTGCCCGCGTTATCGGCGGACCGTCGAAACCCCTTGAGATGCTTCTCCGGCCCTCGTTTCCCGCGCTTTCCGGCCCGCTGGGCCGCCCGCGCCGCCAGGGGATGAGGGCTGTCGCCTCGTCGGCCTCGCGCCCGGAGCACCCTCCAGATGAGTGAGTCGTCCACGACCGCCGCGCCGGCCTGGATCCGGATCGTCGACGCGCCGGCGCACGTCGGCCGGCGGATCGAGCTCCGCGGCTGGGTCACCCACCGCCGCTCCAGCGGCAAGGTGCAGTTCCTCGTGGTCCGCGACGGGTCGGGGCAGATCCAGTGCGTCGCCGGCGTGCGCGACCTGAGCCCCGAGCAGTGGGAGGCCGGCGCCGCGCTCGGCCAGGAGTCCGCGGTCATCGTGCGCGGCACGCTCAAGGCCGACACGCGCCAGGTGGGCGGAGTCGAGCTGGGCCTCGACTCCCTCGAGGTCGTCTCGGCCGCGGGGGAGTACCCGATCACGCCGAAGGAGCACGGCACCGACTTCCTGATGGACCACCGGCACCTGTGGCTGCGCTCGCCGCGACAGCAGGCGGTCCTGCGGATCCGCGCCGAGATCGTGGCGGGCTTCCGCGACTTCATGAACCGCGAAGGGTTCGTGAACGTCGACGCGCCCATCTTCACGCCGAACGCGTGCGAGGGCACGACCACCCTGTTCGAGACCGAGTACTTCGACCAGAAGGCCTACCTCACGCAGAGCGGACAGCTCTACATGGAGGCGGCCGCGATGGCGTTCGGCCGCGTCTACTGCCTGGGTCCCGCGTTCCGGGCCGAGAAGAGCAAGACCCGCCGCCACCTGACCGAGTTCTGGATGATGGAGCCGGAGTGGGCCTTCGCCACGCTCCAGGACGTCATCGCCCTCGAGGAGCGGTTGCTGGTGGACGTCGTCGCCCGGGTCCTGGATCGCCGCGCCGAGGACCTGAAGGCGGTCGAGCGCGACACTTCGAAACTCGTGAACGTCCGCGCCCCGTTTCCGCGCATCCATTACGACGAAGCCGTCCGGATGCTGCACGAAGCCGGCCACCCGTTCGAGTACGGGGGGGACTTCGGGGCGCCGGACGAGACGGAGCTGTCGGGGCGCTACGACACCCCGATCTTCGTCACGAACTACCCGGCCGCGGTGAAGGCGTTCTACATGGAGCCGGATCCCGCGAACCCCGCGCTCTGCCTGTCGTGCGACTGCCTGGCGCCGGAAGGCTACGGCGAGATCATCGGCGGTGGTCAGCGCATGGC
>CAZIXL010000191.1:1126-6193 GCA_964542885.1 uncultured bacterium | reverse complement strand
GCAACTCCACCTGGTCCCACGCGCTCGCGGCGCTCGCGCTCGCGGGCCTCCTCGCGATCCTCGCGACCCGCGCCCGGGCCGGCGTGGACGTCGCGCTGCAGGGCCCCGCGGGAGCGGTCGCGCCCGGCTCCGAGTTCGACGTGACGCTCGAACTGCCGCTGGCCGGATCGCCGATCAACCGGTTCACCGCGATCGTGGACTTCGATCCGTCGGCGCTCACGCTGGTGCCACTCGTCCCGATCTCGCAGCAGGAGGGCTGCCTGCTGACCGGGCTCTGCAGCGGCGCGTGCGGCACGACCGGGTTCCACCTGTTCACGCCGGGGGCGGACTCCGTGGCCTTCGCCGACGGGATGTTGTGCGGGGGAGGCGCGGTGACGGGGCCCGGCACGCTCTACCGGCTCCACTTCCGCGCGGCGAACGCCCCGCAGGTGACCACGGTCGTCCTGCGCCAGGCGAACTTCTGGAACGCGGGGCTGATCGTGTCGCCGGTGACCACGGCCGACGCCACGATCGGGATCGGCGTCGCGGTCGGCGTGGACGAGCCGCGGACGGTCGCGCGGCTCGCGGTGCGCGCGCTGCCGACCGACTCTCGCGGACGCGCCGCCTTCGCGATCGACTCCGACCGGGCGGGCGAGCGGGTGCTCGAGGTGCACGACGTGGCCGGCCGGCTCGTGCGGCGGCTCGCGGGCGCGCGGCGCGACGCCGGGCCCGAGCGCGTGGCGTGGGACGGCTCCGACCGCCTCGGCGCGCGCGTGGGCCCCGGGCTCTACCTGGTCACGCTGCGCGTGGCGGGGCGATCGGCGACCACCCGGCTCGCGCTCGTCGACTGACGCCCGTCAGGGCCGGACGACGGCGTCCTGGATCGCGGCGGGCGGGATCGTGTCGTTGCTCGCGATCACGAAGCGCGCATCCTGCGACGGCACCGTGATCGACGCGGCGTCGCCGCCCGGGTTCGCGGCCGTGTCGCGGATGCCGAGGATGTGCCGGTAGCCCGGGCCGAGCGGCGCGGTGAGGCTCGTCGGCCCGGGGTTCACGAGCACGGTGCCGTTCGCGAAGTCGCGCCGGTAGAGCGTGGTCGTGCCCTGCTGGAAGTGCACGTCGTCCAGCCACACGTCGCCCGCGTCGTGCGCGAGGAAGAACTGCAGCCGGGCCGCGCCGCTGCTCCGCGGCACGATCGCGACCTGGTACTGCCGCCACTCGGTGCCGATCGAGAGCCACTGGCGGCCGCGCTCGGCGACCCCGGGATCGTTCGCGACGACGGCGATCGAGCGCGCGCTCGAGGCCTTCGCCCAGAACGTGGCCGAGTAGGTCGTGCCGGCGAAGACGTTGATGGAGCCGCTGCTGCCGACCGTGGCGTCCCACTCGTTCGGGGACGACGTGCCGATCGTCGCGCGCAGCGAGGCCTGGCCGCTCCCGGCGGTCGAGAGGTCGCGGGCGAGAGTGCCGCCGCCGCCGAAGATGGAGGTCCAGCCCGTCAGGTCCGTCTCGACGTCGGGGTTCGGCACCGCGTCGGGCGCGGTGCCGACCCAGATCATCTGGTAGGCGGGCCCGCTCGGCTGGCCCAGCCAGCCCGTGTGCTGGGCGAGCGTGCTCGATTCGCCCGTCGCCAGGTCCACGGCGTACTCGTCGTACCACCAGAGCCAGTACGGGTAGAGGGTCGTGACGCGGCTGACGAAGCCGAACACGCCGTAGCCCTCGCCGAGCGCCGCGCTCCCGAGCCCGAACCGCACCTGGCGCTGGTTGGGGGCCGAATAGGGCACGTCGGGATTGCCCGCGCCCGAGAAGATGTAATTGTGGGGGGGCGAGCGGAAGTGCACGTCGTCGTTGAGGTATCCGCCGGGGTCGTTCAGCATGTTCGCGTACCAGGTGCCGCCGTTCTGCACGGGGAAGCGCTCGCGCATCCAGCCGTTGAACCAGGCGTACTTGCTGCCGATCGCGCAGTTGCCGACCAGGATCGGCGTCGTGCCCGAGAGCGCGCGCAGCCGCGCGGCGAGCGTGTCGGTGCCGGCGCGCCAGCCCGCGTCGAACGCGGTCGCCGAGGCGTAACCCGCGCGCGCGATGTCGATGCTTTCGGCGGGGGTCTGCGACCACAGGATGCCGTCGCAGAACGCGTCGAGGAACATGCCGTCCCAGGTGCCCGTGCTCACGACCGCGTCGTGGAACAGGTTCGCGAGCGCCTCGGCGACCACGTAGCGCCCGGTGCCGTCGCGCTTGGCCAGGTTCACGTTGGCGAGCGCGTCGTTGGTGAGGCCGTACTGCGCGCCGCTGCGGTTGTAGAGGAAGCCGTCGAGGTCGCGCACCGTGCGCCAGTAGCGCGTGGGGAAGTGGCGCAGCGAGTCGGGGTCGGCCGACGGCCAGATGTAGGCGCCGGTCACGTAGCCGAGCAGCCGGATGCCGGGGTGGAGGGTGCGCAGCTCGGCGAGGATGTCGGGCCGGTAGGGCGAGAACGGGTCCACGTCCACGACGATCTCGTCGTAGCGCGCGACCGACGCCGCGACGATCGGGTCGAGCGTGCCGTTCACGCCGCCCGTGACGAGCGGCGAGCCGTCGCGCTTGACCGACCAGTAAAGGCCGAGGCGCGGGAAATCCTGGGCCGCGACGGGGGTCGCGGCGGCGACGGCGAGCGCGAGGCAGAGCGCCCGGGCGAGGATGGACGAGAGGCGCGGCGTCATGGCGTTCGGGCCCTGTTATCGGCCTCGTGAGCGCGCATCGTGAGGCCCGCCGGGCCCACCGTCACGGTGTTTTCGCGCCCTTCGCGCGGCACCTTCGGTGGGGCGCCGATCCTGCGGCGGGGACGCGAGTTCGGGGGGAGCCGTCCAGCAGGCGACTCCCCCCGGTGCGGACTACTTGCCGGCCGCGCGCCTGCGATAGTCGTCGCGCGCCTTGCGGGCCATGGCGAGGATCTCGGGCGGCACGCGCGAACCCGGAATGCCGGCGGCGAACTGGTCGGCGATCTTCGTGAACTCGGCCACCGCGGCCGGCTTGACCGGGTTCATCTTGAGGCCGCGCTTCTCCATCTCGGTCACAGCCGTCGTGTCCTGGCGCGGCACCTCGACCTTCAGGCGCTGCTCCGTGCGCGCGCAGACCTCGAGGATCTTGGCCTGGTCCTGCGGCGCCACCTTGTTCCACGCCGACTTCGTCACGATGAGCCCGCCGACGAGCGGGGCCAGGCCGAGGCCCATCAGGTTCGGCGTCTGCCGGTACCACTGCAGCGTCAGCCCGAGCAGCGGCGTGGCCGGGTAGGCGTCGATCATGTTGGTCTGCAGGCCGGTCATCATGTCGGTGGCCGCGAGCGGGACCGGGTTGAACCCGAGCGTCTTCCACTGCTGCACCATCTGCTCGTCACCGGCCCACACGAACAGCTTCGTCTTGCGCAGCGCCGCGGGATCCGCCACCGGGTCCTTCGTGAAGAAGTAGACCCAGCCGCCGTGGCCCCACATGAGCAGCACGAAGCCCTTCTCCTCGAGCCGCTTCTTGAGCACGGGCTCGAGCGCGTCGAGCGTCGCGTAGAGCTCGGGGTACGACTCGAAGAACATCGGGATGTTGAAGATGTGGAACGCCGGGTCGATCGAGGCCAGGCCCGCCGTCGTGACCGCGGAGGCCTGCAGCTGGCCCAGGCGCATCTTGCGCACGACGTCGGGCTCGTCGCCCGCGACGCCGCCGGGGTAGATGCGCAGCGAGACCCGGTTCTGCGTGCCCGCGGCCCACTGCGCGCCCATCTCGCGCAGGGCCTTGTCCCACACCGAGCCCTCGGGCACGAGCGTGGCCAGCTTGATGACGCTCGACTGCGCGAGCGAGGCGGCGGGGGTGAACGCGGCGGCGAACGCCACGAGGTACGGCAACCAGCGGCGAAGTCTCATCACTACTCCGGCGTCGAGGTGGAATCGGGAGCGGGTGAATCGTCGAGGAAGAACTCGTCCTGGCGGGCCAGCAGCGCGCGCGCCTTGCGCTGCAGGACGATGGTCGCGAGCCGCTGCGACGGGTCGCGGTCGGGGTCGAACGTGAGCGCGCGCTCGAGCAGCTCGTCGAAACGCTTGCGGTCCTGCTGCAGCACCGCGACGCTCGTCGCGAGCGTCACGTACGGCGAGGCCTTGGTGTCGTGGCACAGCTCGACCGCGCGCCGGAAGTGCTCCTTCGCGCGCTCGATCGAGCCGCCCATCGCGGCCGGCAGGGCGTCGAGGACGATCATCGCCTCGTGCATCGCGCCGCCCTCGTAGGCCTCGTCCACGACCAGCCCGCGCTCCATGAGCGCGCGGATCGCGGGCAGGTCGGCCAGCATCTCGGGCCGGTCCTTGCCGAGCGCGATCGCCGAGCCCCACGCGGCGGCGGTCCAGTAGAGCATGGCGACGTCGCGCTTCTGGATGCGCGCCGCGGCGGCGACCGGGTCGGTCTGCAGCTGGGCGGTGATGCCCTTGTAGCGCTTCTCGAGGCCGCGCAGGCCGTAGCGCTGGGCGCGCAGGTAGAGCTTGTAGGCCCGCTCGTGCAGCTGCTGGGAGCGCTCCCAGTCGCTGTTGACGAGCAGGTCGCCCGGGCCCTGGACGAACGCGTAGCTGTACTGCGTGAAACCCTTGCACAGCGTGAGCAGCAGTCCTTCGTGGTCCGGGATCACCTGGAGGAGCGACTCCATGGTCTTGAGCCCGAACGGCAGCGCCGCCTCGATCAGCTCGGGATCGTCGTCGGTGCCGTACACGTCCGGCCCGCTCGTGAGCGAGTTCGCCACGCCCTTCACGGCCATGCGCTTGATCGAGCAGGCGCCGAGCGCGAGCGGCAGCAGGGCGAGCAGCGCCAGCACGGCCAGCGCCCGGGCGGTGGCGAGCGCGGGGGCGGGGCGGGAGGCGTCGGATCGGGAGCGCGGACGAGGGCTCAAGCGGACCTTCCGTGGCGGGGACCTGGGGGGCGAGCGCAATCGGAGCGGGCCGACGCTAGCCTCCACTCGCGCGAGGGTCAAGGACCCCGGCCGGGACCTCGGCCGGGGGTGGCGTGGGCGGGCCCCCCCCCCCCCCCCCCCCCGGGGGGCCCCGCGGGGCGCGCCCCCGGGCGGGTCGGGGGGGTTGGGGGAAATTTTTT
>CAZIXL010000191.1:0-1116 GCA_964542885.1 uncultured bacterium | reverse complement strand
CTGGGTGCGGGCCGCCGGTAGCCTCCAGTGGCGGGTGGGTGACGGACCCCGGCCGGGCCCTCGGCGGGGGGTGTCGTGCGCGGCCCGCCGCGCCCCGAGGCGTTCCGAGGGGATTGGGCTAAAGTTATTCAAAAACTGGTCAAAAAACAGGCAACAGAGCCGGAAGACCGAACCCCCTCAGCGGCGGGGCACATCCACTGCGGGCGTGTCCCGGATGCCGCCCGGCTCGGGAGACCCGGCCCGCCGCGCGCGGGTCGACCCGTTCCCACCCCACAGGAGGTCCATCGTGAACCAGTTCCGGCTGACTCGTCTCGCCCGCTACACGGTCTTCGGACTGCTCGCCGTCGCCGCGCTCGCGGGTTGCCGCAAGGACTCGACCGGTCCGGCTCCGAAGGCGCGCGTCATGGCCATCCACGCTTCCCCCGACGCGCCCGCGGTGGACCTGCTCGTCGACGGCACGCTCGCCGGCACCGGCCTCGCCTACCCGAACAACACCGGCTACCTCGAGGTGAAGCCGGGCAGCCGCAACCTGAAGATCAACGTGTCGGGAACGACGACCACCGTGATCGACGCGACGCTGGACCTGCAGCGCCGGGCCAGCTACAGCGTGTTCGCCACCGGCGCCGTCGCGAACATCGCCCCGCTCGTGCTCACGGACGACCTCACGCCGCCGGCATCGGGCATGGCGCACGTGCGCTTCGTGCACCTCTCGCCGGACGCCCCGGCCGTGGACGTCGCGGTCCAGGGCGGCGCGGTCGTCTTCGGCAACCGCGCCTTCCGCGAGTCGACGCCCTTCACGCCGCTGCCGGCCGGCAGCTACGACCTGGAAGTGCGGCTCGCCGGGACCAACACGGTGGTCCTGCCGCTTCCCGGCATCACGCTGCAGGCCGGCAGGATCTACACGGTGTTCGCGAAGGGATTCGTCGCGGGATCGGGCGACCAGGCCCTCGGCGCGCAGATCATCGTCAACAACTGACGCGCTGCCCTTCCGTGCGCGCGGAGCGGTTCCTCCGGGAGCCGCCCCGCCGCGCGCTGGCAGCCCGTCAGGCGCCGCGGGCGAGCCGCGCGGCGGGCGCCGGGCGGGTCGCCCGGCGCGCGCCGCCGCCCGCGGCGGCG
>CAZIXL010000190.1:0-6201 GCA_964542885.1 uncultured bacterium | reverse complement strand
GCCGTCGCCCGATTGCACCCCTGCGACCACGCGCCCCGCGCGCGCTTCGGGCCGGCGCAGCTTCACGACGCCGTCCCACGCGCCGGCGAGCGGCACGCTGCGCAGGTCGCGCACGACGTTCACGTGGTGCAGCGCGCGGCCGCGGTTCTCGCCCGCGCTCGGCGCCGACGCTGCGGACGCGTCCGCCCACGCGACGCGCAGCACCGCACCGGGCGGCGCGCTCGCGACCCGGCAGTGCACCTCGACGTCGAGGCCGTGCGCGCCGGCCTCGACCGCGACCGGCACGCGGGCGCCGTTCGCGAGCGCCGCGCGCACGGCACGCTCCGCCCCGACGGCGTCGGAGCCCACCATCTGGACCGAGCCGTTCACGACCAGCTCCGGCGTGTAGAGCGAGGCCAGCTCGAAGCGTCGCGCGTACGCGCGCTGGCGGTCCGTCCACGCCGCGCTCGAGAAGCGGTCCTGCCAGCCGAGATGATTCCAGTAGTCGACGTGGAACGAGAGCGCGTACACGTGCCCGCGCGCGTCCGCGAGCTTCGCGAGCAGCGCGTCGGCGGGCGGGCAGCTCGAGCAGCCTTCCGAGGTGTAGAGCTCGAGCAGCGCGAAGCCCGGCGCCGCGGCGGGGGCCGACGCGGGCCGGCCGGGCACTGCAGCGATCGCGCCCCCCACTCCGAGGAGCACGCAAGCCGCCAGCGCGGCGCGGATCCGGACCGGCCCGTTCATGCCACCGGTACGGTTCGGGCGGCGGCGCGTGACCGGGCCGCCGGTGCGAAGCGGTTCGCGCTCGCCCGCGCCCGTCCCGCCGCGCGCGCGGCTCAACGCGAGAGCACCAGCGTCACGAACCCCATCGTCTCGCGGCCCCAGCGCTCGTACGCGCGGCTCCACGCGTCGATCCGGCGGCGAAAGCCCTCGGCGTCGGGGTCCGCCGGGTGCGCGGCGAGCCACGCGCGCACGTTGCGTGCGTAGCCGCCCTCGTACTCGTCCCATTCCTCGCGCGTGCTCACGTGGTGCGCCGAGACCGCCCAGCCGTGCGCGGCGGGCAGCGCGAGCGTCGCATCGAGCCGCTCGGCCTCGCTCTCGGCGCCGCCGAACGCGTCGAGATAGTCGGGGTCGGGCCGCTGCTGCCAGAACGCCGTCCCGAAGAGCGCGGCGCCGCCCCTGGGCACGAGGCGCGCGAGCCCGGCCAGCGCCTGCGCCGAGTCGCCGAACGCGTGCGCGGCGCCGGTGCAGATGGCCAGCTCGAACGCCGCGCCGGCCAGCGGCACGCGGTCGAGCGTCGCCTCGTGCAGCACGAGGTCCGGCGCCAGGCCCAGCTCGCGGGCGCGTTCGAGCGCCTCCGCCGCGAACGCGGGATTCGGCTCGATGCCGGTGCCGTGGGCGCCGAAGCGCTTCATCGCGCGCAGCAGGATCTCGCCCTTGCCGCAGCCCACGTCGACCACACGGCCGCGCGGCAGCGGCCAGCGCGCCGACGACACCGCGCCCAGCAGCCTGTCGACGCTCGCCGGCGCCAGCGGGCCGAGCAGCGCGCGGCCCGCGTGCGCGAGGGTCGTGAAGCGATAGGGATCGGTCGCGCGCGGCTCGCTCATCGTGGTCTCCCCGGGCCCGCCGCCGTTCGGGAACTCCGCCCGGCCGGATCGCCGCGCGCAGCTTACCGGAGCAGGATCAGCCGGCGCGTGTCGACGGCCGCGCCGTCGCGTTCGACGCGCAGGAAGTAGGCGCCCGGTGCGCCCGCGCCCGGTGCCCACGCCAGCGCCTGCACGCCGGCCGGGAAGCGCCGCGCGGGCAGCGCCGCGACGCGGCGCCCGGCGAGGTCGAAGAGCGCGAGGCCTACCGTCGCCGCGCGGGGCAGGCGCAGCTCGAACTCGAGCGGCGTGCCGGCGCGGGCGGGGTTCGCCGACCGCAGTGCGACCGCGAAGCGCGCCGGCCCGGGAAGCGAATCGCCCACGTCCGCCCGCGACGTCGGGCGGCGCACCACGCGCATGCCGTCGCCGGCGCGGTCGAAGAACATCACCCAGCGGTCGCCCGTCACCGGCGAGCAGGCGAGCCGCACCGGGCCCTCGGCGTCCACGTCGATCACCGTCTCGAACGCCCACGCGGTGGCGCCGCGCCGTGCGTACAGGGCGACGTGGTTGGCGAGGTACGCGATGGCGGGCATGCCGGCGTCGAACGCGAGCGCGATCGACGCGATCGCGGCCGGCCGCGCGTCCACCGTCTCGAGCGCGGTCCAGCCCGCGGCGCCGCGCACGGCGTAGCGCAGCACGTCACCGCCGTCCGGCAGGCGTTCCGCGCTCGCGATCGCGGGCCGGCCCGCGGGATCGAGCGCGAGCGACACGAGCCCGCCCTGCCCGGGCAGGAACAGCGAGGCGGTCGAGGCGGAGGCCGTGACGTCGTAGACGGCGAGGTCGCGCAGCCCGCCGGCGCCGGCGCACGTGAACGCCACCCAGGCGTGGCCCTGGGCGTCCACCGCGAGCGAGACACCGCGCACGTCGGGCAGCACGACGGGCGAGCCCCACGTCTCCCAGCCGCTCGCGCCGCGATGGCGCACGATCAACCCGGCGCTGTCGGCGCCCGCGACCACGATCCCGCCGGCCGCGGTGGTCGCGATCGCGAGATCGGAGCCGCCGGCGATCGCGCCGACCGGCTCGAGTTGCGGGCCCTGCGGCGTGCCGAAGTGGTGCCGCACCGTGCGCGCGTTCGCCGACCGCTCGAGCCCGCCCGCCGCCGAGGCGACGTGGATCCCGCCGTCGGGCGCCACGGCCAGCGACGTGGAGAAGCCGTCCAGCCAGTGCTCGTACCCGGCCTCGACCGCCGCCGCGACCGGCGCGCCCCAGCCCGTGCCGGCGAACGTGCGCCATTCGAGCCGCCCGGGCGCGGTCTGGTACGCCACCGTCGGTAGTCCCGTCGGCCCGAGCGCGAGCGCGCCCGTCGTCCAGCACTCCGCCGTGCCGAAGAGCCACGACTCCGCGCCCGCGCCGCCGGCCGGCGCCGTGCGCAGCGGCGCGGCGTGCGTCACCGGACCGTAGCCGGTGAGCACCACGCGGGCGGCGCGCGAGGCGACGTCCGGCATCGTGAACGTGAACGTGCCGCCGCTGACGCCGCTCGCGAGCGGGATCGCCGGCCCGTCGAGAGAGATGCCGGTGTCGCGCAGGTCGGTGAGCAGCGCGAGGTCGACCACGGCCGAGGCCGGCGACCACGCGATCGTGTGGGTCTCGCCCGCGCGCCACGTTTCGCCGCCGTGTGGCGCCGTCAGCGCCACGTGCCCGACCGGCGCGGGCGTGAGGTGGTACAGGCGTCCTTCGCCGCCCGCGAGCGCGACCGGGAACGAGACGCCCTGGACGAGCGGCGAGAAACCGCTGCCGCCGACGTAACCCACCACCGACGGCGCGGCCGCCACGGCCCACGAGCCGCGCAGCGTGACGGTGCCCGCCTGCGGCGTGAGCGCCTTGTTGACGACGAGCAGGAAGTACTCGCCCGGCGAGCCCGGGGGACGGAACACGCCGACCGCGAAGTTGTCGTTGCCGAGGCTGGCGGCGGGGCAGTCGGCGGCCGAGGTCGCAGAGACGAGCGGCATGGCCGCGGGATCCTCGGCGCGCGGGCCGTTGGCCTGGTGGAACAGGTCCACGTGCTCGCAGGCCATCGCCACCGGGCCCACCACGTCGTGCAGGTAGTGGTTGATCTCGCGCAGCTCCGCGTACTTGCAGTTCGGCTTGTCGACGTCGGCGAGCGCGTAGGTGGGGTCGGGCAGCGAGTCGTACTCGTAGCTCGCGCGGTAGCCCATCCACACGATGCCCTTCGCGCCCGCGGCCGCCGCGCCGAAGGCCATGAAGCGGAGCTGGTTCGCGTCCGGGTCGCAGAAGTAGACGCTCGCGCCCTCGAAGAGCGCGGGCGCGGCCAGCGTGACGACCCACCACGGCCGCGTGCCCATCGCCGCGGCGAGCCGGCGCTGCGGCGCGAAGTAGCCCCAGCGCTGGTTCGGGCACGGCGCGCCGGGCGCGGGCCCGAACGGGTACAGGTCGAGCGAGGCGACGTCGAGGCGCTTGTCCGGGTCGGGGTCGTTGGCGATCGCGTTCATCGTCGCGGTGTCGCCGGGCGAGAAGTTGAGGAACGCCGCGCGGTGGTGCGTGCCCGGGAAGCGCCGGTCGTCGTCGTGGATCGAGTCGACCCACGCCTTGACCCACGGCGCCGTGTTCGGGTGCGGGCCGGGCTCGTCGAACAGGAAGTAACCCCACAGCGCGTCGTTGAGCGCCGGGTCGGCGGTGGTCGCGTCGTACGCGTCCAGCACCTCGCGCGGCAGCGCCGGGTCCCACGTCGCGATCGCCGGCGGGACGTCGTCGGACAGCGCCCCGGTGTAGGCGTTGTTCGCGAGGAACACCTTGAGCCCGAGCGTCGCCGCCGCGCCGAGCCGGGCCGCGTTCCACGACGGGTAGTTGCGGAAGACGCGCCAGTGGTCGTCGTCGGTGTGGGCCACCGTGCCCGTGAGGACGTTGAACCACGCGTTCTTCGCCAGCTGCAGCGAGCGCAGCGACTCCTCCGGGTTCGCCGTCGTCACCGGGTCGTTGCCGGTGCCGATCACGAACTCGGTCTGCTGCCAGGTGCCCTGGGCGTGCGCCACCGGGGCGGGCGCGCCGACGGCCAGGCACGCGGCGAGGGCCGCGGGCGCGAAGCACGCGTGCCACGCCGGGACACGGGCCCCGGCGCGGGAAATCCGCCAGAGGTGCAAGGAGGGGCCTCCCGGAGGATGCGATGCGGGCGGATCGAGGGCGCGCCGGGCCGGCGCGGACCCTTCCACGGGCACGAAAACACCGGAAAGTCTGAAGCTCCCCGCACCGCGGGCGCAACTGCAATTCCCGGCCCCGGGCGCGCCGATCCGCCCGGCTACTCCCTGGTGGCGCCCTCGTTGGCGCGGCCGTGCGCGTAGTACGCGTCCTTCAGCCGCTTCATGACGTCGCCGCGCCGGTCGTAGAGGCGCCGGCGCTTGCGCGGCGCGTGCCGGGCGAGCGCGTACGACGTGAGCA
Organism: uncultured bacterium; assembly: GCA_964542885.1. Lineage (GTDB taxonomy): Bacteria > Eisenbacteria > RBG-16-71-46 > RBG-16-71-46 > RBG-16-71-46 > CAIXRL01. The sequence goes on along the minus strand of CAZIXL010000190.1, from coordinate 1,189 downwards.
GGGGCAACGTGATCGTGGAGTCGGCGTAGCAGATCACCGTGCCCGGGAGCTGGTCGGGATCGATCTTGCCCCAGCTCACGGCCTCGGCGGGCGTGGCGCCCGAGAGCCCGCCCGTGTCGGGGCGCGCGTCGGTGCACGCCAGGAAGTAGTCGTGGCCCTTCTCGGCGATGCCCAGCACCTCCTGGATCTGCGGCTCGGTCTGCAGCAGGAAGTTCTTCGGGCTGCCGCCGCCCAGGATCCACACCGCGCTTTTGCCACCCGAGGCCTTGGCGTCCCACACGATGCCCGCCGTCTCGTTGACGTCGGCGTTCACGTCGATGAGGAGCTTCGAGCCCTCGAGCGCCTTGGCCGCCACGTTCATGCCGATCGACGAGTCGCCGGGCGACGACGTGTAGATCGGCACGCCGTACTCGTAGGCGGCCGCCAGCAGCGAGCGCGCCTTGAGGCCGAGCTTTTCCTCGCGTGCCCGCAGGTACTTGCCGCACAGGTGGTGGAACTCGGCCGTGCTCATCGCCCGCTGGAACTCGGGGCCGGCGATGATCTCGCGGAAGAAGGCGTCGGTGTCGAGCAGCACGTGGTAGTCGAAGAAGATGTCGTAGATGCGCACGACGCCCTTGTCGCGCAGCTCGACGTCGTCCACCTGGAACGTGCCCTGGTGCATCGCCAGGCCCAGGCCGAAGTGCGCGTCGTGGTACAGGTTCGCGCCCGTCGACACGATCCAGTCGACGAAGCCCGCCTCCATGAGCGGGATGCTCGCGCTCATGCCCAGGCCGGCCGGCGTGAGCGCGCCCGTGACGGACAGCGCCACCGTGACGTCGTCGGCGAGCATGCGCTCGACCAGCAGCCGCGCGCCCTCGCGCAGCCGCGCGCCGTTGTAGGCGAGGAACGCCTGGTCGATCAGGTCGGCGGCCGTCTCCTTCCCGGTGATCGCGGGAGGGTTGATGCGATTCCCGCGCAGCCAGCGGGCGGAGGGCTTCTCGTTCGGGGTCATGTCGTCCTCGCGTGACGTGGGGCGCTGTCGTGAGCGGGGAAAGATACCCGCCGAGCCCGCGCTCCGCCACGCGGCGACGCGGGTCCGTGCGGGCGCCGCCCGGCCCGCGTCAGTCCGCGAGCAGCGAGTCCGGGATCGCCTTCCGCGTCCAGTTGCGGTCGGCGAGGTTGATCGCCTCGGCGCGCAGGGCGGACGGGT
>CAZIXL010000189.1:0-6259 GCA_964542885.1 uncultured bacterium | reverse complement strand
CGCCGACCCACGCCGCGCGGTACCCGCACGAGTTCTCGGGCGGCCAGCGGCAGCGCATCGGGATCGCGCGCGCGCTGGCCGTGGGGCCCGAGCTGCTGGTGCTCGACGAACCCGTGTCCGCGCTCGACGTCTCGATCCAGGCGCAGATCGTGAACCTGCTCCAGGACCTGCAGGGCCGGCTCGGGCTCACGTACGTGTTCGTGGCGCACGACCTGTCGGTGGTCGAGCACATCAGCACGCGCGTCGCAGTCATGTACCTGGGCCGCATCGTCGAGCTGGCGGGGAGGGATGCGCTCTACGCGGCGCCGCAGCACCCGTACACGCAGGCGCTGCTCTCGGCCGTGCCGGTGCCCGACCCGGCGCGCCCGCGGGAGCGCATCGTGCTGCGCGGCGAGGTGCCGAGCCCGGCCTCGCCGCCGTCGGGCTGCCCGTTCCACCCCCGGTGCTTCCTGGCCGAGCGGCTGGGCGGTCCGGCCCGCTGCTCGACCGAGGTCCCGGCCCTGCGCGAGACGGGCGCCGGGCACGCGGTGGCCTGCCACTTCGCCTGAGCCCCCGCGGGCGCGCCATCCGCCCCGGCGCACTGGCGATTTCCCCCACGCGCGGCCGGGTCCCGCGGCGCATTGCGCAACGGCGCAACGCCGCTCCGGGCGGGGCGCAACGCGGCGCGCCCGCGAAGCGCTGCGTTTCACGGCGTTTCGCGGCCGGCGCTTCCGAGTGACAGGCACATCCGGCCCGATCGGGAACACGGCCGCTCGCGGCACCGCCTTTGCACAAGCTACACGGCGAAGCACCGGACGCCGGCCACGCCGCGGACGTCGCGACGGGGCGGACGATCGGAAGCGAAGACGACGAACCCGATGTGTTCCCTGTGCGACTCGTGATTGGCGTTTGGCGGGCTGATCCCCCTATCGCGAGCGAAGGAGTCTGCCGGATCGCACACGGTCGTTGCGGGGAACCTTATTACGGGCCCTGTTGCCTGCGGCGCCATTGGCCTCCGTGCTCGACTCACGCGACCGTGACCCAGGGCCCATGAAACGCGGGGCCGCGCTCCACCGGGAGCGCGGCCCCTTCGCGTCGCGCCTCACCCCGCCACCCGTTGACCGCTGCGCCTTGGGGGTTTAGCTTCCCACCTCCCGTGTCGGCGGTTGCCGCCGCGGGCACCCGTACGGAGGCGCATGGACTTCCCTCGATCCCGCCGGGCCCTGGGCCTGGTGGAAACGCGCGGTTTCACGGCGGCCGTCGAGGCCGCGGACGCCATGGCGAAAGCCGCTCGCGTCGAGATCGTTCGTTACGAGGTCGTGCGAGCCGCCCGGGTGACGGTGCTGGTCCGGGGTCCGCTCGCCGAGGTCGAGGCCGCCGTCGCGGCCGGCTCGGCGCGTGCCGCGGGCGTCGGCGAACGGCTCGCCGCGCACGTGATTCCCGCACCGGCCCACGAGATCGAATTCATGCTGGGGCGGAAGTCGCCGTAAATCGGCCGGCGCCCGCGCCCGCGAACGCAGGACCACACGGAGGTCGTGATGCAGGAAGAGGCTCTTGGGCTCATCGAGACCCGCGGCTTCGTCGCGATGGTCGAAGCGTCGGACGCCATGGTGAAGGCCGCGCGCGTGTCGCTCGTGCACTACGAGAAGATCGGCGGCGGGTACGTGACCACGGTCGTGCGCGGCGACGTCGCGGCGGTCCGTGCCGCGACCGAGGCGGGTGCGGCGGCGGCCGCGAAGGTCGGCGAGGTGGTCTCGGTGCACGTCATCCCGCGTCCGCACGCGCAGCTCGAGGACGCGCTGCCGATCCGGCGCCCCGAAGCCCCGGCCAAGAAGTAGCGATGATCCTGGCGCAGGTGCTGGGCACCGTCGTGTCCACGCGCAAGGACGCCGGGCTGTCCGGCCTCAAGCTGATGCTCGCGCGCGAGGTGGACGGGCAGTTCAAGCCGGCGGGCAACTTCGTGGTCGCGGTCGACGCCGTGGGAGCCGGCGCGGGCGAACTCGTGCTCGTCGCCGCCGGCTCGTCCGCGCGGCTGACCGAGGTGACGAAGGACCGTCCCGTGGACCACGTGATCTGCGGCATCGTGGACGCGGTGGAGGTCGGCGGCCGGGACGTGTACCTGAAGAGCGCCGGGATCCCGGGCTAGGCCATGTCGCTCGATCCCGCGCGCATCGAGTCCATCGTCGCCGAGGTCCTCGACCGCCTCGACCGGGGCGGGCAGGGGCCCGGCGCCGACCGGCCGCTGGGCGCCCATCGTTCGCTCGACGAGGCGGTCGCCGCGGCGCGGCGCTCGTTCGCCGCGTACCGCGACGTGCCGGTGGCCACGCGGGCGAAGATCATCGCGTCGATCCGCCAGACGATGCTCGCGAACCTCGAGCACATCGCGAAGGTCGCGGTCGACGAGACCGGGCTCGGGCGGGTCGAGGACAAGATCCTCAAGAACCGGCTCGTCACCGAGAAGACCCCGGGCACGGAGGACCTCGAGCCCGGCGTGTGGACCGGCGACCACGGCCTGACGCTGTGGGAGCGGGCGCCCTACGGGGCGATCGCGGTGATCACGCCGGTCACGAACCCGAGCGAGACGATCATCTGCAACGGCATCGGCATGATCGCCGGCGGCAACACCGCGGTGTTCTGCCCGCACCCGAGCGCGCGCAAGACCTCGATCCTGACGATCGACCTCTTCAACCGCGCCGCCCGCCGGGCGGGCGCTCCCGAGCCGCTGCTGCACACGGTCGAGGAGCCGACGATCGACGTCGCCAAGGCGCTGCTCCGCTACAAGGGCCTGCGCCTGAACGTCGTGACCGGCGGTCCCGGCGTGGTGAAGGAGGCGATGGACTCCGGCACCAAGTCGATCTGCGCCGGTCCCGGCAACCCGCCGGCCGTCGTCGACGAGACCGCCGACCTCGAGCAGGCCGGTCGCGACCTGGTCATGGGCGCCTCGCTCGACAACAACATCATCTGCACCGACGAGAAGGAGATCGTCTGCGTCTCCATCGTCGCCGACCGGCTCAAGGAGGTCATGGGCCGCTCGGGCGCGGTGATCCTGCCGCCCCACCAGGTCGAGCAGGTGCGCAAGCTGGTGCTCGAGTACGAGAAGGGCCCGCGCAGGCACGGCGGCGTGAACAAGAAGTACGTCGGCAAGAACGTGGACGTGATCCTGCGCGACGCCGGCATCCCGTGCGACCCGGCGAAGCGCCTCGCCCTGTGCGAGGTCGACGCGGACCACCCGTTCCTGTGGACCGAGATGATGATGCCGGTGCTGCCGCTCGTCCGCGTGCGCAACGTGGACGAGGGGATCGACTTCGCGCTCGAGGTCGAGCACGGCTACCGCCACACGGCCTCGATGCACTCCCGCAACATCGACAAGCTCTCGAAGATGGCCCGCGCGTGCGACTGCTCCATCTTCGTGAAGAACGGCCCGAACGCCTCGGGGCTCGGCTGGAACGGCGAAGGCCCGACCAGCTTCACGATCGCGAGCCCGACCGGCGAGGGCATGACGACGGCGCGCAGCTTCACGCGGCTGCGGCGCTGCACCCTCGTGGATCGGTTCCGGATCGTATGAACCTCGTCGCCATCGCCGCCGTCGAGACCTCGAGCATCGCGCAGGGGATCGTCGTGGCCGACGCCATGCTCAAGCAGGCGGAGGTCGCGCTCGTCGAGTCCACCACGCTCTCGCCCGGCCGCTACTGGGTGCTGGTCGCCGGCGAGGTCGCGACCGTGCGCGCGTCGCACCGCCGCGGTGTCGAGGTGGCGGCCGACACGCTGCTCGACCAGTTGTTCATCCCGCAGCTCCACGAGGGCGTGCTGCCGGCCCTGCGCGGCACCGTGCCGCCCGGCGGCGACGACGCGCTGGGCGTGCTCGAAACGCTGACCGCCGCCTCCGCGATCGTCGCGGCGGACGTCGCCGTCAAGGCGGCGCGCGTCACGCTGCACGACCTGCGGCTCGCGAACGGGATCGGCGGCAAGGGGGTCGTGACGCTGCGGGGCGAGGTGCACGACGTGCAGGCCGCGATCGAGGCGGGCCGGGCGGACGCGCTCGAGCGCGGGCTGCTCGCGCGCGCGGTCGTGATCCCGCGGCTGGACCCCCAGCTGCGGGGCCGGATCGCCTAGATGCTGTTCGCCCGCGTCATCGGCACCGTGGTGTGCACCGAGAAGGTGCGGCCCTGGCGCGGGGCGCGGTTGCTCGTGCTGGAACCGTGCGATTCGTCCGGGAAAGCGTCCGGCGGCCGCCCGCTCGCGGCGGTGGACCTGGTGTCGGCGGCGCCGGGCCAGCTCGTCTTCTACGTCCGCGGCCGCGAGGCGGCGGTGGCGCTCCAGGATCCCGAGAACCCGGCGGACGCCGCGATCGTCGGGATCGTCGACGCGGTGCGCGAGGCACCCGGGGCCCGGGCCTGATGTTCCTCGCGCGCGTGGTGGGCGAGGTCGTCGCGACGATCAAGCACCCGCACCTGGCCAGCCAGCGGCTGCTGCTCGTGAGCCCCGAGCGCACCGAGGGCCGGCCCCAGGGGCCGTCCCAGATCGCCGTCGACACCGTGGACGCCGGGATCGGCGACCGGGTGCTGGTGGCCGACGAGGGGAACACGGCGGCCCAGGTGCTGGGCAAGCCCCGGGGACCGGTCCGGACGGTCATCGTCGGGGTGGTCGACGAGACGGACCTGCCCGGCTGAGCGCCAGATACGGACTTTACCGCCGGGTGCGTTCCCGCTTATTTTGTCCACGGACTCGTTTGGAGGTGGGCATGCCGCTCTACGACTACCGGTGCGCCTCGTGCCGCCGGGGGTTCGAATCACTGCTGGATCGCTGGGACTCGCCGGCGCCGCCCTGTCCGCATTGCGGGGCGACGACGACCCAGCGGCTCATGAGCGTCTTCGCCGTCGGGGCCGCCGCCGAATCCCGCGCGACTTCCTCGCACCCGACCCCTGGTGCGGGAGCGTGCGGAAGTTCGGGGTGTGCCTGCCGCCCGGCACCGAACTGAACTCGTCGCGGTTCTTCAGGGGGGAGCCACAATGACGAAAGCAGACCTGGTCGAGGAGATCGCACAGACGAGCCGTATCTCCCGCAACCATGCGGCGATCATCGTGGACGGCCTGCTCGACGCGGTGTGCCGCGCGTTGAGCGAAGGCAAGCATCTCGAGATCCGCGGGTTCGGCACGTTCAAGGTCCGGGAGCGCCGTGCACGCCGTGCCCGCAACCCCCGCAGCGGTACGGAAGTGCTCGTTCCGGCGAAGCTCGTGCCCGTCTTCAAGCCCAGCCGCGAGCTCAAGGCGCTCGTGCTGGAGCGCACCACTCAGGAGCAGTCGGTCGCCGACTGACGGCCGCCACTCGTTAAGGAGAAGGAATGGGTTCTGGAAAGAAGCGGAAGCGCAAGAAGATCGCCACCCACAAGCGTAAGAAGCGCCTCCGGAAGAACCGCCATAAGAAGCGCATCCGCTGACCGACCCATTCGGGATCCGGAACCGGCCCGCCGTCTCCTCGGCCGCGCGCATTTCGCGCGCGGCCGTTGGACGTTCGACCCCGCCCGTCGCTGGCCCGGTGGCGCGCGGGAGTTGAAGTGGAAGGGCGCGCACGCGCCCGAGGACGGCGACTGGGTGGTCGCCGAGGTTCCCCAGGGCGAGCCCGCCTTCCTGGTCGAGGTGCTCGGGGCGGACGACCGTCCCGAGCAGGACCTGCGCGCCATCGCCTCGCAGTTCCGCCTGCGCACGCGCTTCCCCGCGCGCGCGGAGGCCGAGGCCGACGCCTTCGGCGAGCCCGGCGCGGCCGACCTGCGCGGCCGGGAGGACCTGCGGGACCGGCTGGTCTTCACGATCGATCCCGAGGACGCCCGCGACCACGACGACGCCCTGTCGCTGCGCGAACTGGACGGCCGCCAGGTCGAAGTCGGGGTGCACATCGCCGACGTCTCGCACTACGTGCGCGAGGGCGGCGCCCTCGACGCCGAGGCGCGCGAACGGGGGACGAGCTGCTACCTGCCCGACGGCGTGGTCCCGATGCTGCCCGAGCGGCTGTCGGCGGACCTGTGCTCGCTGCGCGAGGGCGTCGACCGGCTGGCGCTCACCGTGTTCGCGGTGCTCGACGAGCGCGGGGCGCTGCTCCAGTACCGCTTCGCCGAGACCGTCGTGCGCAGCCGCGCGAAGCTCTCGTACGAGCGCGTCGAGGCGGCGCTTCGCGGCGAGTCCGAGCTGCCCGGGGGGCTCGGGGAGGCGTGCGAGCGGCTCATGGGCCTGGCGCGGCTGCTGCGGCGCCGGCGCCTCGCGGTGGGCGCGCTGGCGATCGAATC
>CAZIXL010000188.1:0-6262 GCA_964542885.1 uncultured bacterium | reverse complement strand
CTTCGCGTGGTCCGACTCTCGACCAACCGCGCGCTCGGCGAGGCGCAGGCGCTCTATCGAGCGAGCGGCTATCACGAGATCCCCCTGTTCGACGAGGAGCCCTACGCGCACCTCGCGTTCGAGAAGTCGCTGAAATGAGCGTCGTCCCCGGAGTCACGCGCACGCGAAGGCCGGACGACGCGCCCGCCCCGCTCGATCCGCCGATTCGGCCCGGGGGGAGGCGCGGCCTCGGCCGGAGCCTGCTCGCGCTGCTCCTCGCCGGCGTGAGCCTCGAGGGCTCGATCGTCGCCTACCGGTTCCTCGTCCATCCGTTCGTCGAAACCGCGTTCCGGCTCGACCCCGCGACCTCCTCGCTCGTTCGCCGCGTGGTGATCTTCGCGGTGACGGTTCTCGCGTACGCGGCCTTCGTTCGCTTGTTCGAGCGGCGCTCGCCCACGGAACTCGCGCCGCGGTGGCGCTGGACACTCGTGGCGGGACTCGCCGGTGCGGCCTCGATCGGCGTGACGATCCTCGCGCTGTTCACCACGCGGCACTTCGAAGTCGTGTCCGTACGCGCCCCGGGCCCGGCCTTCGGCGTGCTCGGCGTGCTCGCGATCGCGGCATTCATCGAGGAAGTGACGTTCCGCGGCATCCTGTTCCGGATCCTCGAGGAGTCCGTGGGAACGAAGCCCGCGCTGTTTGCGAGCGCGGTCGTCTTCGCCGTCGCGCACGGCGCCAACTCGGGCGCGGGCTGGCTCACGTTCGTCGTCGTCACGCTCGCGGGCCTGATGTGGGCCGAGGTCTACATCCTCTCGCGCAACCTCTGGGTGACGGCGGCCCACCACCTGTGCTGGAACGCGGCCATCTTCGCGATCGGCCTGCCGCTCTCCGGCGAGACGGACGTACGCGCGGTGGCCCCGCTCCAGTCCGTCGCGCACGGCTCGACCCTGTGGACGGGCGGCGTGTTCGGACCGGAGGACTCGCTCGTCAACGTCGTGGTCATGACCGTGATCTGCCTCGGGTTGTGGCGAATCGCGAGGCGGCGGAGCGTGGCGCCGGGCGGCGCTCCTGCGAACGAGCCCGGCCCGAGCGGAACGCCGCGCCCGTAGCCGCCGGCGGCCGGCTCCGCGGCGGCATCCCGCCGACCGCCGATTTTCCTGCGCGAACCTGCCCGGTCCTTCGCAGGTGGGAATGGGAAGTCCGCATTCCGCCCACCCGAGGAGGTTCGCCATGGCCCCGCGCCCACGCCCGTCTCGCCTCACCGCCGCGACGCTCGCGCTCGTTCTCGCGACCGCGGCGCCGATCGCGCCCCGCGCGGCGCACGCCACCACCTGCACCTGGTCCTTCGACCCGCTCATCGGCCAGCCGGGCCTCAACACCTCCGGCAGCGGCTCGTCCGCGCGCGCGTTCGCGGTGCTGGACGGTGACCTCGTCGCGGGCGGCTACTTCCAGACCGCCGGCTCCGCGTCGTCGTTCGGGATCGCGCGCTGGGACGGCTCGCAGTGGTCGCCGATGGGCGGCGGCTTCAGCAGCACGGTGTCGAACCTGCAGTTCTTCCAGGGCTCGCTCTACGCCTTCGGCCAATTCGCCTACGCGTGGCCCAACCTCGCGTGGCGCGCGGCGCGCTGGGACGGCGCCGCCTGGCAGCCGCTCGGCGACGACCAGGGCCTGCAGCGCCCGAGCGACGTCAACAATGGCTACGCGTACTGCTCGCTCGTGCGGGGCGACTCGCTCATCGTCGGCGGCACGTTCACGCGCGCGGGCGACCAGGCGGTCAACCTGCTGGCCGCGTGGGACGGCACCGCCTGGCACCCCATGACCGCGGGCTTCGACACGCTCGCGAGCGTACCCGGCACCTGCCAGTGGGCGTTCACGCCGTCGATCTACGCGCTCGCCGAGTACCAGGGCGAGCTGATCGCGGGGGGCACGTTCGCGCTGAACGCCGCCGGCGACAGCGTGGACTGCATCGCGCGCTGGGACGGCTCGTCGTGGCAGCCGCTCGGCGGCGGCATGGACGGCGGGCACGGGACCGGCAGCTCGTGGGACTGCGCGCCGCCGTGGGTGTTCGCGCTCACCGTGTGGAACGGCGACCTGATCGCCGGCGGCAGCTTCGAGACCGCGGGCGGCGTACGGGCGTACCGAGTCGCGCGCTGGGACGGCACGTCGTGGCACGCCATGGGCAGCGCCTGGGACCAGGGTCGCGGCGCGAGCGTGTGGGCGCTGGCCGTGACGTCGCACAACGAACTGATCGCCGGCGGCTGGCTGCAGCAGCCGGGCACGAACTACAACAAGTGGCAGATCGCGCGCTGGAACGGCACCGACTGGGAACAGGTCGGACCCGACCTCACGTGGGCCAGCACGCCGTCGGTCTACACGCTCTTTCCCTGGGGCGACGACCTCGCCGTGGGCGGCGGGTTCACCGGCGACGCCGACGGCGACACGATGAACTACGTCACGATCCTGCGCTGCGGCCAGTTGACCGCGGTCGGCGACGCGCCCGGCCGCGCGGGGCCGCAGTTGCGCGCCGCCGGCCCCAACCCGTTCACGGTTTCGACGAGCCTCGCGTTCGACCTGCCGCAGGCGGCCGGCGACGCGTCGCTCGAAGTGCTCGACCTGGCGGGCCGGCGCGTGCGCACGCTGTGGCGCGGGCCGGCTTCCGCCGGCGCGCACGCGATCGCGTGGGATGGTCGCGGCGAGGACGGCGCGAAGGCGGCGCCCGGCGTCTACTTCGCGCGGCTCACCGCCGGCGAGAGCCGGAGCCGCCTGCGTCTCGTGAAACTCTGGTGAGCCGCGCGGCGTCGGGGCGCATCTACACGCACGCGACCGCCGCAGGGCGGCCGCTCCGGTTCCGGCCCGTGGGGGCCTCCATCCACCCCGAACGCCGCCGGGCGAGTCGATGCGCCCTGCCACGAGGTCGCACCACGTGCGTGCCCCGATCCGTTTCGCGATGCTCGTCCTCGCGCTGCTCGCGCCGGTTCCGGCGGCGGCCGCTCCCTGGTCCCGCGTCGAGGCGCTGCCCGCCACCACGATGAACGGTGTGTGGGCGAACGCCGACACGCTCGTCGTCGCCGCCGACAGCACGACCTGGCTCAGCACCGATGCGGGCGCGACCTGGACCCATTCGGCGCTGCTCCCGCCCGGTGTCACGACGGTCACGGTCGCACGGTTCCGCAACGGGCGGCTCTACGCCGGCACGTACGGACAGGGCGTGTTCGCGAGCGACGACCGCGGCGCCACCTGGCAGCCGTACAGCCAGGGCCTCGTCGGCGGGTTGTTCGACTCGCAGCTCTACATCGGCGACCTGCTCGTCCGCGGCGACAGCCTGTACGCGGCCACTTCGGGCGCCGGCCCGTGGGTGCGGAACCTCGTCGCGGGGACGTGGTCGCCGTTCGGCACCGTGTTCGAGCCGAACCAGGCGTCGAACATGAACGCGATCGCCGCGGGCGGCGGCCGCCTCCTCGCGTGCGCGGGCTTCAACGGGACCGTCTTCTTCCGCGACGGTGGCGCTCCCGACTGGACCCTCTCGTGGCTCGACGACGCGGGGATCGTGCCGGGGCTCGGGGCGCTCGCCGCGCACTGGACGGGCACGGGCTGGATCGTGGGCTCGAACGTGGGGGTCTTCACGAGCGCGGCGGGCGAGGCGCCGTGGACGTTCGTGGACGTGGGGCTGGGCACGCTCTTCTTCGCCTCGTTCACGGGACTCGGGAACGACGTCGTGGCCGCCTTCCAGTCGGGCTCGACCGCCGTGTTCGAGACGAGCGCCGACGATGGCGCCACCTGGCAGGAACTCGAAGCACTGCCGCTCACGTTCGTCTTCGCGCTCGCGTCGCGGGGAACCGACCTGTACGCCGCGCGGTCCGACGGGTTGTGGCGTCGCTCCCTCGCGGACGTCTCGGTGCCGCCCGGCGGCGGGCTCTCGTCACCGGCGCTGGCGCTGGCCGGGGCGCAGCCCGTCGGCGACGTGGCGCGCTTCCGACTCGAACTCGCCGAAACGGCCCCTGCGACGCTCGAGCTGTTCGACGTCCTCGGCCGCCGCATGTCGCCACGGCTCGACGAGGTGCTCACGGCCGGGCGGCACGAACGCGAACTCGCGACGCGCGAGCTTGCGCCCGGTGTGTACCTGGCGCGGCTGCGCGCCGGCGGCGGGACGTCGGTCGTCCGCTTCGTGCGCGCCCGCTGACCACGCTGCGCGCCCGCGCGACCCGGGCGGGTGGGCCGGGCCGCGCGCACGCGCGTCGCGCTCAGCCTTCGAGCTTGTAGATCTCGCGGCGGCCGGACTCCACGAGGTCGTGGTAGCCCTGCATGATCTTCTCGAACTCCTTGCCGTCGGCTTCGCTCATGCCCGAACCGGACATCATCTTCTCGAAGGCCGCGAGGTTCTCGACCTCCATCTCGGCGACGAGCGTCCAGTAGCGGTCGGTGCTCACGTCGGTCAGGACGCGCATCGCGCCCATGCCGGACTTCGCCATGAGCTTGTTCATGGCGAGGAACTTCTCGACCAGCGGGCGGACCTTGCCGGGCTTGCAGTACATGACTTCGCGGACGACGAGCATCGGGGCCTCCTCGGGGATGGACGGTGCGGGGACGCCATGCGGCGGGGGCGATCGTGCTCGGCCGTTCGGGCGGGGTCAACCGCCAAACGAAACCGGCTCCCCCTCGCGGGCGAGCCGGTCCGTTCTGCGTCGCGCTGCGCCGGCCGGAGCCGGCGCCGCGTGGACTACCGGTAGATCGACTTCACGTGGCCCCAGGAGGTCGACTGCGTCGCCACCGGGAGGGACGGGCCGATCGTCACGCTGCCGAAGGGCGCGACGTCGGTGACCCACACGTTGACGCCGACCATCTGGAAGCCCCACTGCACGTGGCGGGCCGGGTCGTTGAGCATGACCTGCGAGATCGTGAAGGGGCCCGAGGCCGGCAGCGGGATCTTCGTCTCGACGACCGAGCTGAAGTCCGGCGCGAAGTCACGCACGAACGCGTACGCGTGGTGCGCCGACGTCAGCGAGTTCGCGATCACGTAGCCGCTGAAGTCGATCGGCTGGCCGGCGAGCGAACCGTCGTCGACCTGCGCGTAGCCGTTCGCTTCCATGATCTTGTTGCCGGGGGCGCCGGGGCCGCCGCAGTTCGGCGGAACGGCCGCGCCGACGCACTGGTACCAGTACTCGTTCGGGTCGCCGATCGTGTTCGGGCTCAGCGTGAGGTCGCTGCCCGCGTACGACGCGTTCAGGTCGGCGAAGCCCCAGCCGCTGCCGAACTGGTAGGCGCCGTCACCGGCCGGAGCCGGGAGGTTCGACACGTTCATGTAGCCGAGGTTCAGCGTCGCCGAGTCGACGGTGACGTTGACGGCGTGCGCGTTGCCGACGAACGCGGCGCACGCGAGGAACGCAAGGGCGGTAGCAACTTTCCGAAGCATGGGTGTGCCCTCCGAATGGATGGAACTGTCCCGGGAGACCCGGTGGTGAAGTCGGAAACCGTCGGCCGGCGCCCGTTCGGCGCCGATTTCGTGAAGTCCGCCTGACAAAGGCTAGTGTATGTTCGGCGGCCGAACAAAGTGTTTTTTCGCGGCCGGGCCGATCCGGGCCTTGCACGGGTGGGGGCCGCGGGCGCCGCCCACCGATCGGGGCGGCGCCGGCAGGGCCTTCTAGGATCGCGGTTATCGCGCTGCGGCGCTTCGGCGTACCGCGAAGCTCGTGCGGGATCGCCGAGCCTGCGACCGGCCGCCCGTCGTCCGCGGGCCGGGCAAGTGGCACCCGACGCCGACGTCCGAGTGGCTCAACGGACGATCACGATTCGGGCCGTCGTCCCGCGGGCGCCCAGGGTCGCCCGCGCGAAGTAGACGCCCGTCGGCGCCGCGCCCGTGGTCCACTCGAGCGACTGCGTGCCGGCGGGGCGCCAGCCGTCGGCGAGCGTCGCGACGCGCGCGCCGCTCACGTCGAACACGTCCACGCGCGCGAGCCCGCTCTCGGGAAGCGTGAGCGAGAGTCGCGCGACGTCGCGGACGGGGTTGCGCTGCGGCGCGAGTGCGAGCGCTCCCGGCGTGGCGGACGCGACACCGGTCGTGGCCGGCCCGAGCCACACGTTGTGCACGACGTTGAGTCCGGGGATGTCGATCGTCGTGCCCTCGGCCAGGCCCGAGAACACCGGACCACTCGCCAGCTGCCAGCCGTCGCCGCCGAAGTCCGCGAGGGCCGTGTTGATCTCGGTCCCGAACGCGGTGCCGCCCACCGACGAGTCCAGCACGAGCGAGAGGAAGTCGCCGCCGTCGCGTCCCAGGTAGAGCGACAGC
>CAZIXL010000187.1:0-6268 GCA_964542885.1 uncultured bacterium | reverse complement strand
TGGAGCACCTCTGCCGGGGCAACGAGGTCTACTTCCCGCCGATCGAGGGAGCGATCGCCCGGGCGCGGCGCCCGGCCCCGGCCCGGCCGCACCGGCGCTCGTTCTTCGGCGGGCTGCTGCTCGGAGCGATCGCCGAGTCGAACCCGCGCAGGCTGCCGACCACCCGCGCCATGACGCCGCTCGAGGTGCGCGCGAACGTCGTGCCGGCCTTCCTCGCCACGCTCGAGCGCGGCAGGCCGACGGCGCCGACCTGCGCACGGGCCTGTGGTCGCCGCTCGCGCCGATCCGGCTCAACCTGGGCGACGCGTTCGACGTGCTGGTCACGCACGCCGAACGCCACCTGGGCCAGGCCGAGCGGGCGCGGCGCGCGATCGGCGCCTAGCGCGCGGGGCGCCGCACGCGGCCGCGGGCGACGCCGCCGCGACCCGCGAACGCCCCGCGCGGCGAATCCCGCTTCACGCGCGCGCGGGCCTTCGCTAACGTGCGCGACATGCGACGTGCCCGTCCCCGCCGTCTCCTGTTGCCCGGCGTGTGCCTCGTGCTGCTCGCCGCCGGGTGTGGTGGCGGCAAGCAGCCGCAGGACCAGCCGCTCACGTTCGAGGTGCTCCCCGACACCGCGGGGCTCTCCGTGGGCGGGCCGATCGTGGATTCGCTCACGGCCGCGCGCATGGACGGCGGCGCGCTGCGCGTGTTCGGCACCGCGAACCTGCCCGACGGCACGCGCCTCCAGATCTCGGTTCGGCCGGCCGGCGGCGGCAGCTCGGTGGCGATGTCGCAGGTCGAGGTGCAGGACCACCATTTCACGACGCCGCCGCTGATGGGCGACCTGGGTCCGCTCCCGCCGGCGACCTACCGCTTCGAGGTGCTCGCGCACTTCACCGCCGACTGGCAGCCCGTGCAGGTGCTGCGCGCCACCGATCGCGGCCGCAACCTGCGCGGGCCCGGCATCACGCGCTCCAGGCAGGGCGGACCGGCGTTCTACCTCATGGAGGAGCTCAAGCGATGAGTCCCCGCCCGCCGCGCCCTCCGGCGCTCCGCTACCGGCCCGCGCGCCGCACCGACGTGGACACGCTCGCCGAGCTGGCGTTGCGCGCCTATCGCGTCTCGAGCCTCGAGGCGCGGCGCGAGTTCTACACCGAGCACCCGCGCTTCTCGATCCGCGACGTGCGCGTGGGCGAACTGGACGGCGGCATCGTCGCCTCGATGGTCCTCTACCCGCTGCTCGCATGGGTGCGCGGCGTGCGCCTGCCCGTGACGGGCATCGGCTCGGTCGCGGTGTCGCCCGACTATCGCCGCCGCGGCGTCGGCGAGGCGCTCGTGCGCGCGAGCCTGCGCGACATGCGCCAGCGCGGCGAGACGATGTCGATGCTCTACGCGTTCCGCTCGGACTTCTACGCGAAGTTCGGCTGGTCGCTGGTCGAGCGCACGAACCTGCTGTCGCTGCCGCCTTCGGTGCTGCCCGCGTCGGAAGAGTCGCGGCGCGTGCGCAAGGCACGCATTCCCGACCGGCCGGCCGTGCAGGCGCTGTTCGAGGAGCGCGCGAAGGCGGTCGGGCACTTCGCGCTCGCGCGCCGCCCCGAATGGTGGGACAAGCGGCTGTGGGGCTACGACGGCGAGTGGGTCGTGTACGAGGGCCGCCGCCGCGGCGAAATCGAGGGCTACGCGCAGTACCAGGTCGACGCCGCCGACGGGCCGTGGAAGCTGGTCGTGACGGTCAACGAGTTCGTCGCCGCGACGCCCGCCGCACACCGCGGCCTGTGGGGCCACCTGAACGCGCTGCGCGACCAGGCGGTCGAGATCGTCACGTCGGTGCCCGGCGACGAGTCGTGGGCCACGGTCGCGGCCGACGCGAAGAACGCGAGCGGCGAGTTCAAGCTGGGCGTGATCCGCTCGACGGGCCACCTGGGCTACGGGGCGATGCTGCGCCTGATCGACGTGAAGGGCGCGCTCGAGGTGCTGCCCGTCGCCCCGAACGCGCGCGGCGAGGTCACGCTCGCCGTGGACGACCCCGTGCTGCCGGCCAACGCGCGCGAGTGGCGCGTCTCGGCGCGCGAAGGCCGGCTCACCGTGCGCCCCGAGCGCCCCGGCGCCCGCCGCCGCGCGCTGCCGCGCCTCGCCGCCGGCGCCGGGGCGCTGGCGTCGATCGTCGCCGGCACGCTCGGCCCCGTGCGGGCAGCCGAGATCGGCCTGGCCTACGACGCCCGCGGCGCCGCCGAGCACATGGAGCCCTGGTTCCGCGCGCGGCCCGCGTACCTGTTCCCGATGAACGCGTTCTAGGAGGATTCGTTGCCCGAGCTGCCCTGGACGGTGCGGGCCCCGTTGCGGCCGCGGTTTCGTGATACGGACGCGATGGGGCACATCAACAACGCGGTGTACGTCACGTACATCGAGGTCGCGCGGCAGGAGTACTGGCGCGCGTTCAAGGGCGACGAGAACTATCGCGTCGTGCCGTTCATCTTCGCGCGCGTCGAGATGGACTTCCGCTCCGAGGCGCTGGTGCACGAGATGCTCGAGCTGCGCATCCGCTGCTCGTTCATCGGGACCAAGTCGTTCGGGTTCGACTACGAGATCGTCGAGGCCACGACCGGCCGGCTCGTGATCGCGGCGACCAGCGTGCAGGTGTTCTACGACTACGCGGCCAAGCAGAGCATTCCCTGCCCGCCCGAGCTGCGCGCGCAGCTCGAGGCGTTCGAGGGTCGGTCGCTTTCCCGGGAGGTGTCGTCGTGAGCGCGAACGAGAAGGATCGCCGTACCCTGTCGCGCCGCCGCTTCGTCGCCGTGATCGCGGCGGGTTCGGCCGCGCTGGCCTCCTCGCCCGCGGGCGCGCTCGCGCAGGCGGCGGGCCCCGCCGCGAAGGCACGCCCCAGGCCGGCACCGGCGGCCGCGCCGAAGATGTCGGCCGCGCAGCAGAAGGAGTTCGACCGGCAGCGCAAGAGCACGCTCGAGACCGTGAAGACGATCCGCGACCACGCGATGCCGCCCGGCACCGAGATGGCCTCGGTGTTCCGCGCGCGCCGCACGAACGGGAAGGGTTGCTGACATGGCGCTCTCCGAGGACGTCTTCTTCGCGCCCGTCACCGAACTGAGCGAAAAGATCCGCTCGCGGGCGCTCTCGCCGGTCGAGCTGGCCGAGGGCTACCTCGCGCGCATCGCGAAGTACAACGACCGCTTCAACGCGTACGTCACCGTCACGCGCGACCAGGCCCTGGCGCAGGCCCGCGCGGCCGAGCGCGAGATCGCGGCCGGCAACGTGCGCGGGCCGCTGCACGGCGTGCCGTGGGCGTGCAAGGACCTTCTCGCCACGAAGGGCGTCCCGACCGGCTGGGGCACGAAGTTCCTCGCCAACCAGGTGTTCGGCGACGACGCGACGGTCGTGAAGAAGCTGAACGACGCGGGCGCGGTGATGCTCGGCAAGTCGCACTGCGTCGAGTTCGCGGGCTGCCTGGGTTATCGCTTCGCGAACGCGTCGGTGGCGGGCCCGGGGCGCAACCCGTGGAACCCCGAGCGCTGGACGGGCGGCTCGTCGTCGGGCTCGGGGGCAGCGGTGAGCGCGGGACTCGCCGCGTTCGCGCTCGGCACCGAGACGTGGGGCTCGATCCTCTGCCCGTCGGCGTTCTGCGGGCTCACGGGCCTGCGCCCGACGTACGGCCTCGTCTCGCGCGCGGGCGGCATGGTGGGCGCCTACTCGTTCGACAAGATCGGGCCCATGGCGCGCTCCGCTTCGGACTGCCGGTACATCCTCGACGCGATCCAGGGTCCCGACCCGCGCGACCCCGGCTCGGGTGACATGAAGCTCGGCCTCGTGGCCGGCAGCTGCCCGCCGCCCGCGAAGCTCAAGGCGGCGCTCATCCCGCTCGACTGGTCCAAGTGGGGCGAGCCCGAATCGAAGCAGGCCTTCGACGACGCGGTGCAGGTGCTGCGCGCCTCGGGACTCGATCTGCGCGACGCCGAGTTCCCCGAGTACCCGGCGTCCGAGGTCTCGGGGCTGCTCATCACGGTCGAGGCACTCGCGGCGTTCGAGCCGTTCTTCAAGGACGGCCGCGTGCGGCAGCTGGTCGACGACATGGCGTGGAAGCAGTGGGAGATCGCCGAGCCGATCACCGGCGCCGACGTGATGAAGGCGCAGCGCATGCGCTACGAGCTGCAGGACGTGGTCGACCGCTTCTTCGCGCAGTACGACGTGGTGGTGACGCCCAACTTCCGCTCGGTCGCGCCGCCGGTCGACAAGGACCTGAACGAGTCGCTGGCCTACCCCGATCCCGCGGGCGCGATCGGCGTGGCGTGCGGGCTGCCGGCGCTCGCGCTGCCGATGGGCGCGGGCCGCGACGGCCTGCCGGTCTCGTTCCAGCTGCTCGGCGCGCCGTGGTCCGAATCGCTGCTGCTCGACCTGGGCGACAAGTACCAGGACGCGACGAAGCACCACCTGGCGCACCCGAAGCTGTCCTGACGCCGCTCGCGGCGGCCCGCATGCGCGTGCGGGCCGCCGGCGCGCGTGTCGTGGGCTCACGTCCGCCGGCCTGATTCCGGGCTCGCGCGAGCGCGACGAACTTCCCGCCACTTGCCCCGCGCGCGTACGCCGCGGCGGAAAAGGACGTGTGGAAGCCTTCAGGTTCGCCGTCCACGTTCCGAAATCCTGCGGCATGACGGCAACGACCCGACTCGATCCGGCGGGCGCGCGCCTGCTCGCGGCGTTCCCTTTCCATCTCGTGCTCGACCGCAAGCTGCGCGTGGCCAGGCTCGGCGACGGTCTCGCGCGCGCGTGCCCGGGGCTCGCGCGCGGCAAGGCGATCGCGGGACACCTGGCGTTCGACGTCCCCGACGCGCCCACGACGTGGAAGGCTCTCGCCGCCCGGTGCGGCGAGCCGTTCGCGCTGAGCACCGCCGGCGGGCTCGCGCTGCGCGGGCGCCTCGTCTCGCTCGTCCGCGGGCAGAGCGCCGCGTTCGTCGGCGTGCCCGACGCGGACGCGGCGACGCTCGCCGCGCACGGGATCGACGAAGCCGACCTCGCCCCCTTCGGCCCGGGCGCCGGGCAGTTCGCCGCCGTCACCGCCGAGCGCGACGACGCGATCCGGCAGGTCAAGGAGCTGCGCGCGGCAGCCGAGGCGCACGCCGAGCAGCGCAAGGCGCGCGGCACGTTCCTCGCCGGGCTCGCCCGCGAAATCCGCACGGCCGTGAACGGCAACGTCGGCGTGCTGCGCCTGCTCGCCGACTCCGGGCTCGACCGGAGCCAGGCCGACCTCGTGCACACCGCGACGCGATCCTCGCACGGCGTGCTCGCGATGCTCGAGGACGTCGTGGACTACTCGAGCCTCCAGTTCTCCGACTTCGCCTCCGAGGTCGTGCCCTACGACCTGCATCGGCTGTTCGCGCACGCGGTCGAGCGCGCGCGCCCCGAGGCGCGCGAGCGCGGCCTCGAACTCGTGCTCGAGATCGCGCCCGACGTTCCGCAGTGGGCCTCCGGCCCGGCGCGGCGCGTTCAGCAGGTGCTGCGCAAGCTGCTCGACAACGCGCTCCGCTTCACCGAGCGAGGCGCCGTCTCGGTGCGCCTCAGCCTCGCCAGCGACTACGGCATCGGCTTCGGGATCCGGGCCGAGGTGCGCGACACCGGCGTCGGCATCGCCCGCGAGCACCAGCCGCGCCTCTTCCAGGAGTTCTCGCGCCTCGAATCGGCCGCCAGGCACGGCGAGGCGGGCTCGGGGCTCGGCCTGGCGATCTGCCAGCGCATCCTGAAGAACATGGACGGGCTGATCGGCGTGGACAGCATCCCGGGCAAGGGCTCGACGTTCTGGTTCGTCGTCCACCAGGGCGCGCCGGACGCGAGCGAGATCGCCGTGCTGCCCGCCCACCCGGCGCCGGCGCCCTTCGTGGCGGCGCACGAGTCGGTGCACGCGGTGCGCGTCCTCGTGGCCGAGGACAGCCCGGTCAACCAGAAGGTCGCCACGCGCACGCTCGAACGACTCGGCTGCGAGTGGGTCGTGGCGCACGACGGGCGCGAGGCGGTCGAGCGCTTCGCCGAGGAGTGCTTCGACCTCGTGCTCATGGACTGCCTGATGCCCGTGATGGACGGCTACGAAGCCGCGCGGCAGATCCACGAGCTCGCGCAGGCGGAGAGCCGGACGGTCGCGATCCTGGCGCTGACCGCCAACGACACGCCGGAGGATCGCCGGCGCGCTTCACAGGCGGGCATGGCCGGTTTCATCACGAAGCCGCTCCGTCCCGAGGTGCTGCAGAAGGCGATGAGCCACTTCCTCGGCCGCCGGCTCGAGCTG
>CAZIXL010000186.1:0-6292 GCA_964542885.1 uncultured bacterium | reverse complement strand
GCAGGAAGAAGCCGACGCTCGCGTTGACCAGCGCGAGGCCGCCCGCCACGAAGAACGGCACACGCAGGCCGAGCCCGCCCAGCAGGCCGCCGAGCGCCGGCCCGACCACGAAGCCCAGGCCGAACGCGGCGCCGATCAGCCCGAAGTTCTGCGCACGCCGCTCGGGCGGCGTGATGTCGGCCACGTACGCGCTGCCGGGCACGAAGCTGGCGCCGGCGACGCCGGCCAGCGCGCGGCTCGCGAACAGCCAGCCGATCGTGGGCGCAAGGCCCATGACCACGTAGTCGATGCCGAACGCGACGAGGCAGGCGAGCAGCACGGGCCGGCGCCCGAAGCGGTCGCCGAGCCCGCCCATGACCGGGCCGAACAGGAACTGCATGCCGGCGAACGCGCCCATGAGCAGGCCGCCCAGCCGTGCGGCCTCGCCCAGCGGGACGTGCGCGAGGCCGATGATCAGGTCCGGCATCACGGGCATGACGATGCCGAAGCCGATCACGTCGAGGAACAGCGTGGCGAGCACGATCGCGAGCGCACGGCGCTCGTGGTTCGGGAGCATGGGGCCTTCCGGGCCGCGGCTGCGGCGAAGCGGTGGGCGGCACGGACCCCGGGGATGGACGGGCCGGCGTGCCGGAGGGGCGGCAATCTAGCGCGCCCGCGGGCGCCGCGCGAGCGCTTCGCGACGGGCGCGGCGCGCCGGGCGGGGAACGCGAAGCGCCCGGGCCCCTCGCGGGACCCGGGCGCCGGATGCGTCGAGTGCGTCAGTTGGCCGCGGAGATCACCGCGACGAGCGCGCCCTTCTCCACCTGGAACGCGTAGGCCCCGCTGCTGCCGATCGCGTACAAGTCGAAGCGGCCGTCGCCCTTGATCTGCTGGACGAGCGCCTGCCGCCCGGAGAACAGCGTCGCCGACTGGTTCCAGTTCACCTGCGTGGTCGCGTTGCCGGCCACGTTGAGCGGGCCCCAGATGCGCTGGCCGTTGGCCTTCACGTCGGTCTCGTTCGTGTACGTCGTGGTCGGGTTGGCGACCATCCACACCTCCACGCCGAGCGCGTTGGCGGTCTGGTTGTGGATCTTGCCGAGCAGCGCCAGGTCCACGACGTCCTTGAGCTTGTCCTTGTGGTCGTTGTACTCGCTGATCTCGTTGAGGTTCACCTGCACGCCGGCGAGCGCCGTGGGCGAGACCACCGGCAGCGGGTCGAGGCCCACTTCCGAGAACTCGAACGTGACGATGAACTGGCCCGACACGAGGACGCAGCCGGCGGCCACGAGGGCCGCGAGCGCCGAGGCCGGAGCGACGATCCGCAGCTTCTTCAGGAAGCTCTTCATGATCGGTGCGCCTCCCTTCAGGGCATGCTGAACAGCGCGTAGGAAGCGCCGGCGGTGACGTTGGCGAACTTGCGCGAGGCCTCGCCGTCGACGGCCATCTGCAGCTCGCCACGGATGTGCAGCGTGAGCTTCGGCATGGGCGAGATCCCGAGGCCCAGGCCGAAGTTGTAGGTCGTGAGCGTGAGGTCGTTGCCCGTGCGCTTGAGCTGCGTCGAGCCGATGCCGGCGAACGGGTAGAACTGCACCGGGCCGCCCATCGTGAGCAGGGCGTTCAGGCCGTACGCGGTCTCGTCGAACCCTTCGCGCGTGTACGTGATGCCCGCGATGTCCTGGTCCTTGTCGCCGAGCGCGCTGGACGCGTAGTAGGGCTCGACGGTCACGAGCGGCACCAGCTTCACCGGCGCCCGCAGGCCGAACAGCGTGCCCTGCGCGACGTCGTCCTGCAGCACCGGGATGCTGGTGCCGGCGAAGACTCCGACGCCGACGCTGCCGGCGCTCGCGACGCCGGCCGTGACGGCCAGCAGCGCCAGCGAGAGCACGATCAGACGCTTCATTGGGGTGGTCCTCCTGGTGGTTGAGGGCCGCGTTCTCTTCCGGCCACGGGACAAAGACGTCCGGGGGGCCCGCGGACGTTACGCGGGCCGGACGCGTTCGGGCAAGAACGGGTTCGCAGCAGTGCCGGGGGGGAGTCAGCGCAGCGTGTGCACGACTCGTACCGTCGCCGAGCAGTACCGGGCCAGGAGGTCCGCCACCCGGGCCAGCATCGAGGACAGGTCCTCCCCCGGGCGCGCCAGGGGCCGGTACACGATGACCAGCAGGGCGTTGGTCGCCTCGGTCACCTGCGTGCGTGCGGAATCCGATGTGGGTGCGCCGAATGCCCCGTCGTCGTCGGCCAGGAGCGGCCGGCCCTCGAGGTTCACGTGCCCCTTGCGAATTCCATCGTAGCCCTCGCTCTTCCGCCCGAGCCGGGCGAACACCGGGCCGCGCAATTGCCTGCGATCGTAGAGCCCCAGGGGCAACTGGAACTCCAGGGACGCGAGGTTGCACACGTCCACGACCGCGTTGATCGACGGCAGGCCCTGGCCCTTGAGGACGCGGCGGAGCAGGGCCTCGCTCGACGGCCGGGTCTTGGTCGGGTCCACGCCGAGGCGGTGAAACATCGTCCGGTTCTCGGCCACGCCCGGCAGGTCGCCGGCCGCGCGCCCCTCGCTGCGCGCGCGGACGCGCGCGATCACCTCGTCGCGCTCCGACGCATACGACTCGGGGAGCGGTTCGACGCGAACGCCGTCGGCCTCGAGCCAGCCCAGCGTGAGCACGCCCTTCAGGGCCGCGTCGATCTCGAGGGTGGAACCACCGGTGCGTGCGAGCGGCACCCGTCTCTCCTCACGCGCTCGCGCGCCCGGTGACTCGGGCGCGATCGCGGCCGTGCGACGTCGCGCGTCGGGGGCATCGCGGCGTCTCGGCCGTGATGCCGGCTTCAGGTGCGGGCGGCGGGAATTCCCTTTCCGACCCAATGTGCGGGAACGACGCGGACGCCGTCCCATCATTGCGGCCTAAACTCATGTCATCGCCGCCCGCCGGAACCCGAATCCAATCGAGGGTCGCGCGCGAGGCCAGACGCACGCGCTCCTTCCGGCACCGTGCTGCGTTGAAACTCGGATCGAATCGCAGCGCGCGGTGAAGCGTGCGCGCACATTAGGCGCAGTTCGCGCGACGCGCAAGCGATTGTTCTTCGCTCGCGGGAGGAAACGCGCGAGGTGGCTCTGCGAATTGCGCGCGATGCGGACGATCGCTCCGCCGCTCGCGCGACGCACGATCGGTGCCGACGTCCGCGAGCGCACGCGACACGAAACGCCGGCGCGTCGCGCGAAACGAAGACGCCGCTCGCGAGCGAGCGGCGTCCGTCATGCGTGCGGGCTTCGGGGATGTCGGGGCGCGGTCAGGAGGACGCGCTCGGCGCCGTCTCCGGCGCGGGCGGAAGTCGTCGCGACACGTTTTCGACGCGCCAGCGGCGGCCGTTCTCGTCGGTCAGCTCGACGTCCTCGCCGACGCGGTGCCCCACGAGCGCGCGCCCGATCGGCGCCTGGAACGACACGACGTTGTCGCCCAGGTGGTGCTCGTTCTCGCCGAGGATCCAGTACGTGCGGCGCTCGCCGCCGTCGACGAGCACGATCTCGGTGCCGAGCCCGGCGACGCCTTCGCGGTACTCCGCGTCCTCGACGAAGCGCGCGCGCGTGAGCCGCAGCTGCAGCGACGCCGCCTGCTTCTGCGCGTTCGCCTGTTTGAGCTTCGCCGAGTGGTACTCGGCGTTCTCCTTGAGGTCGCCCAGCTCGCGCGCCTTCTGGATCGTGCGCGGGATCGTGGTCTTGAGTTCGCGCTCGATGTTCTCGAGTTCGGCGTGCAGCTTCGCCCACGTCGCGCGCGTCATGACGGGCACGTCGAACTCGGCCGCCTGGGTGCCCACCTGGCTGAAGAGCTTGTCGTGCTTCTTCTGCCGGTGGTCGAGCACCCAGTGGCGCTCCTCGGGCAGGCCGAAGCGTTCGATCGCGTCGAGCGTCGGGAACAGGAAGCGGTCGCTCGAGCGCCACTGCCGGAGCAGCACGCGGATCTTGAGGATGTCCTCGTTGCGGATCGGCACCAGCGCCAGCATGCGCTCGAACGCGCCGTCCTTCTCGAGCCAGCGCAGCACCTTCTCGGCGGTCGAGGGCTTGGGCCGCTCCTCGATCAGCTGCAGCGACGCGAACAGCAGGCGCCACGCGTCGTCCGGCGGTGACTCGGCCTCGAGGTCGTCCTCGATCAGGCGCAGCACCGCGGCCGGGTAGTAGGTGGCCCGGTCGAGCAGCGCGCGCCTCAGCTTGGCGCGCCCGGTGTCGTCGAGCTGGGCGCGGTCCTTCTCGGCCTCCTCACGGACCGCCGAGTAGCGCGAGTCCAGCGCCGACAGGATCGCTTCGGCCTCGACGCCCGCGATGCGCGAGTCGGCGAGCAGCGCGAGCTGCTCGTCCTCGGACGAAAGATCGGAAATGCCGAGCCCGCCGCCCCACAGTTCGCGGAGCACGTCGAGCCATTCCTCGCGGCGGTCCGGGTACCAGTGCGCGTAGTAGAGGCCGGCGCGCGCGCGGTCGCCGCGCTCGCCCTCGGGGTCCTTCGTGACCTTCTCGACGAAGCGGCCGAAGCGGCCCTTGAGCGGCTCCTCGAGCGCCGGGTGCTGTGCGAGGAACTTGCGGATCACGCCGAGGTTGTACTTCGCGGGCTTGCGCACCTCGAACGGCGGCAGCGGCGCGCGGTCCTCGCGCTTCGCGCCCTCGGGCGCGAGCCGGTAGACCTGCTCGAACGCGCGCGAGTGGTCGATGCGCGGGTCCTTCTCGCACGCCGGCTTCGCCTTGCGCCAGAAGGCCGTCCACTCCTTCGCGGCCACGAGGCCGGAGGCGATCAGGAACAGCTTGAGCCGGTTCGCGTCGGCCTGGCCGCCGAGCGCCTTGAGCGCGCCCACGACGACGGAGCCGTGCTCCTCGGCCACGAGCCGCCGCACTTCGGCCGGGTTCGAGAAGCGCATGAGGCGCAGGTCGTCCTCGGCGGCGGCCGACAGCGTCCGGCGCGCGGCGGCGTAGGGCATCTTCTGGCCCTTCACCTTGATGAAGTCGATCACGACCGTCTCGGTGTCGTTCGAGACGATGCGGCCCGGCCCGAAGCCGTCGTGCAGCACGCCGCGTCCGGGCGCGAGCGCCGCGATCGTGTCGAACGCCTCGATCGCCTTCGGCAGCGGCACGTCGTCGTCGGTGAGCCCGCTCTGCACGATCGCCGCCTCGACGTCGGGCACCGTCGCGCCGGGACCCTGGCGCAGGGCCTGCGTCACGGCCTCGCGGAACGGGTCGCCCGCGTCGGCGCCCTTCGCGGTGGTGGCGGTGCTCACGACCTTGCGCAGCGGCTCGAGCGCTTCGCCAGCCCCGCCGGACTTCGCGAGGCCGTTCACGACGATGTCCGCGAGCGCCTTCGCCTCCTTGAACGCGCCCTGCGTGGCGACCGCGGGCAGCGCCTGCGCGATCTGCACAAGGCCCTCGACGTCGTCGTGCTCGACGAACTCGAGCGCGGCCTCCTCGAGGCCGCTCCAGCGCTGCTCCGCCGCGAAGCGCGGCGCCAGCTCGCCGAGCAGCGCGCGGCGGTCGTCGCCCTGGTCGGCCTCGCCGAGGCGCCTGGCGAGCAGCAGCGCCAGCTCGAGGTCGTCGGGGTTCACGGCCCACGCGCGCGAGAGCGCGTCGATGCGCTCGGGATCCCTGCCCAGGCCCTCGTGCGCCTGCACCAGCAGCCGCGCCGCGGCGTGCGTCTGCATGAGGGCCAGCGAGCGCTCGGCGATGGCGGCGAGCGGCTCCCACTGCTTCGTGGCGGCGACCTTCTCGCCGAGCTGCAGCAGCGTCTGCTGGGCGCGCTCGACTTCGCCGTTCAGGGCGCACACGGCGGCGAGCAGGTACGACACGCCCCAAGCGGCGTCGGGCTGTTTGAGCCGGTTGCCCAGCTCTTCGCGGACCGAACCGAGCCGCTTCTCGGATTGGGCGTCGTGCGCGAGGCCTTCGAGTTGCTGGCGGGTGGCCGGAGACAGGTCGGAGCCGAGCTCCCCGCGAAGGACGGCGGGCAGGACGTCGCGAACGGGCATGACCCCTCGAGTGCTGAAGGAAGCAGTGATGCGGCGAAAGGGGTGGAAATATCGCGCACGCGGCGCGTGTGCGCAAGCCGACCGGGGCGGGTGCGAAGCGGCTCGCGGGCCGCTCTCCGCGCGGCCCGGCGGTGCCCCGGCGCCCCGGCACGGGCCGCCGCGCGTACCGTCTCGCGCGCGCCGTTGCGCCGGCGGCGCGGCGGCGGCTACGCTGCCGCGCCATGCAGATCTACACGCGCACGGGCGACGACGGCACCACGGGCCTGCTGGGCGCCGCCCGCGTGCCCAAGCACGACGCCCGCGTCGAGGCCTACGGCAG
>CAZIXL010000185.1:0-6357 GCA_964542885.1 uncultured bacterium | reverse complement strand
CGCGGCGGCGTGCTGCCGGTCGCGCCGCTCGCGCCCGCCGGCGACGCGTGCGTCGTGCCGTTCGAGCCGGGCCGGCCGCTGGCCGTGCTCGTGGGCGACCTGGGCGGCAAGCCGTTCGGCTGGGTCGTCGAGGCGCTGGCCGACGTGGTCGAGACCGACGCGCCGCCGACGCCGGGCGAGCGTGCGCTCGTCCGCGAGCGCGTGACCGAGATGGCCGACCTCACGCCCGAGTTCACCACGCACTTCGTGGCCGAAGCCGCCTCGCGGGAGGCCGCGTGAACGCGACGGCGGTGAACCGCGGGTGGTGCACGTTCACGCTCGAGGGTCGCGTGTGCGGCCTCGACGTGACGCGCGTGCAGGAGGTGCTGCGGCCGCTGCCGGTCACGCGCCTGCCGCACGCACCGGGCCACGTGCGGGGCCTGATCAACCTGCGCGGACGCATCGTGCCCGCGGTGGACCTGCGCGGCGTGCTCGGGCTGCCCGCGGGCCCCGCGCCCGGCGGCCACCTGATCGTCACCGACGGCGAGACGCCGGTGAGCCTGCTCGTGGACGCGATCGGCGACGTGCGCCGCGGCGACGGCCTCGCGCCCGCGCCCGTCCCCCACGTCCTCGAAGGACCCGCCGGCGACGTGGTCGACGGCGTCGTGACCCTCGACGACCAGCTCCTGCTCGTGCTCGACCTGGACCGCCTGCTCGACCGCGCCTTCGGTGGTGCGCGGGCGGCGACAGTTCCCGGCCGCTCGCCGCGGCCCGCCGGAGGAACCCCATGAACTGGACCGTGCGCCGGAAGCTCGACGCGTTCGGCCTCGCCGCCGTCGCCCTGACCCTGCTCGGGGGCGGCGTGTGCCTGCTGGGCCTGCATCTCTCGCACCTCGCGCAGCACGACAGCGCGAACGCCGCGCGGGCGCTGAGCCTGCATCTCGACGTCGTCGGCCTCGAGTCCGAGATGCGCGCCGACGCGCTCGCCGCACTGGCCACCGCCGACGCCGCCGACCTCGACCGCGTGCGCCAGGCGTTCGCGGAGCACGCCGCCGACGCCGCGCGACGCCGCGACGAACGCGACGCGGCCGCGCTGGACGAGCACGCGCGCACGGCCGTCGAGTCGGTGCGCGTGCACGACGTGGCGTTCGAGCGCGCCGCCGCCGGCGTGCTCGCGGCCGTGGCGCGGGGCGAGCGCGCGCGCGCGCTGGCCGCGCTGCCGGCGTTCGAGGACGCCGCGCAGGCGCTGGCGATCGACGACGACGCCGTCACCGAGCGGCTGCGCGCGGACCTGGCGGCGCACGCGCACCGCCAGGACGAAGTCGCGCGGCGCACGACCGTCCTGCTGCTGGTCCTGCCGCTGCTGATCGCGGCCGGCCTGATGCTCGCCGCGCGGGCGATCCGCCGCGGCATCACCGGGCCGCTCGAGCACGGCGTGGCGGTGCTGGACGAGATCTCGCACGGCAACCTCGAGGTGCGCACCGCGCTCCGCACGAACGACGAACTGGGCCACATGGGCCAGGCCATCGACCGCGCGGCCGCGAGCCTCGCGCAGACCATCGCGAGCATCGCGCGCAACGCGACCGCGGTGGGCAACGCGTCCGAGGAGCTGGCCAGCGTGAGCCAGCAGCTGTTCTCGAACGCGCACGAGACCTCGACCCAGTCGAGCGTGGTCTCGAGCGCGGCCGAGCAGGTGCACGCGAACGTGCGGCTCGTGGCCGCCTCGGCGCAGGAGGTGGGCGCGAGCATCCGCGAGGTCGCGCAGGGCGCGCAGGAGGCCGCCGGCGTTGCGCGCGAGGCCGTGGCCGTCGCCGGGCGCGCGAACGCGACCGTGACCCAGCTGGGCTCGAGCACCGAACAGATCGAGAGCGTGCTCGACGTGATCGCGTCGATCGCCGAACAGACTAACACCCTGGCGCTCACCGCCGAGATCGCGGCCGCCCGCGCGGGCGCGGCGGGCACGGGCTTCGCGGTCGTGGCGAACGAGGTGAAGGAGCTGGCGCGCGAGACCGCGCGGGCGACCGGCGACATCGGCCGGCGCATCGAGGCGATCCGCGAGAACAGCCGCGAGGCCGTGGCGACCATCGCCGAGATCGTGTCGATCATCGAGCGGATCAACGCGACCCAGTCCACGATCGCCACCGCGGTCGAGGAGCAGAGTGCGGCGACCGCCGAGATCACGCGCAGCATGGGCGAAGCCTCGCGCGGCACCGCCGAGATCGCGCAGACGATCGGCGCGGTGGCGCGCGCGACCGAGAACACCAGCTCCGGCGCGCGCGAGACTCAGCGCGCCGCGAACGAGCTGGCGATGATGGCGGCCGAGCTGCAGCGCCTGGTGGGCCGCTTCCGCGGCGCGGCCGTGGAACGGCGCGACGACGGCACGATGCGTGACGACGCGCCGGGCCTGCGGAGGGCGGCGTGAACCTGCGCGCACAGCTGCGGGACCTGCCGCTCGACCGGCACCTCGCGATCCTCGCGTTCGTGCCGGCGACGCTCGTCACGGCGCTGGGATTGGCGTTGCTGCTCGCCGCGGGCGAGACGGCCCGCGCGCTCGCGTTCGGTGGCGTCGCGGTCGCCGTGCTCCTCGCGGCCGCCCTCTGGCGCGCGCGGCTCTGGCGCGCGATCGGCGTGGACCTGCACGCGCTCGCCTCGGTGGCCGGGGCCATGTCCGAGGGCCGCATCGGCCGGCGCGTGCCCGACGGCGGTCACGGCCCCATCAGCGAGCTGGGGCGCGCCATGAACCGCGTGCAGGACTCGCTCGTGGGCGTCACCGGGCAGCTCCAGCGCCAGTCGCAGGCGCTCGCGCGCGCGTCGGAGGAGATGAGCGTCGTGAGCTTCGAGCTGAGCGGCAGCGCCGAGGCCACCTCGAGCCGCGCCGCGGCGCCGTCGGCCGGCGCGCAGGAGGTGAGCCAGGGCGTCGGCGCCGTGGCCGTGGCCGCCGAACAGATGGGCGGCAGCATCCTCGAGATCTCGCGCGCCACGAACGAGGCCGCGCGCCTCGCCACCGAGGCCGCCGCCGACGCGCAGGCGGCGAGCGGCACCGTGGCGCGGCTGGGTGCGAGCAGCGACACCATCACCGGCGTCGTGCAGACGATCGCGGCGATCGCGCGGCAGACGAACCTGCTCGCGCTCAACGCCACGATCGAGGCCGCGCGTGCGGGCGAGGCGGGCAAGGGCTTCGCCGTCGTCGCGCACGAGGTGAAGGAGCTGGCGCGCAGCACGTCGGCGGCGACCGAGGACGTGGCGCACACGATCGACAGCGTGCGCGAAGACACGCGCGCCGCCATCGAGGCCATCGAGCGCAACCGCGCCCGGATCGTGAAGGTGAAGCAGTTCTCGCTCTCGATCGCGAGCGCCGTCGACCAGCAGCTCGCGACGAGCGGCGAGATCGGCCGCAGCCTCGGGCTGGCCGCGTCGGCCGCCATCCAGATGAGCGACGACACCGGCCACCTGGCCCAGGCGGCCGAGCAGGCGGCCGCCGGCTCGTCACGCACGCAGGGCGCCGCCGGCGAGCTGGCCCGCCTCGCCGCACACCTGCGCCGGCTCACCGAGCGCTTTCACATCGAGGCCGCGTCGCAACCGGCCCCCGAATCGCGCGCGGAGCGGCCGCGCGTTCCCGACGAACCCGAACTCGACCAGGCGGCCTGACGGCCGGCGCATTCCCGCATTCCAAGGAGAACCCGCATGAAGGCGATGGTCATCGACGACTCGCGCGCGATGCGCAGCATCATCGGGAAGTACCTCCGCGAGCTGGGCTTCGAGGTGTTCGAGGCCGCGAGCGGCATGCAGGCGCTGGTCGACATCCGCAAGATCGACGGGCTGTCGCTGGTGTTGCTCGACTGGAACATGCCCGAGATGGACGGTTGCGAGTTCCTGGAGCGCGTGCGCACCGAGCCGCAGTTCCACGACGTGCCGATCATGATGGTCACGACCGAGAGCGAGATGGAGCAGGTCGCCGTGGCCCTCGAGGCGGGCGCGAACGAGTACCTCATGAAGCCGTTCGACAAGCAGGGGCTGCTCGAGAAGCTGCTGCTCCTCGGCGTCGACCCCGGCGCCCAGGCCGCCTGAAGGGACGCATGAGGCCGCCCATGGAACGCATCAAGGTCCTCGTGATCGACGACAGCGTCACCGTGCGCCAGCTGCTCGCGGACGCGCTCGGCAGCGATCCGGAAGTGACGGTCGTCGGCGCCGCGCCGAACGGGGCGCTGGGCATGACGCTGTTGCCGCGGCTGCAGCCCGACGTGATCGTGCTCGACATCGACATGCCGGTCATGGACGGGCTCGAGTTCCTGCAGCGCGTCCGCCCCGGCTACCCGAAGCTGCCCGTCATCGTGTTCAGCACGCACACGACGCACGGCGCGGCCACGACGCTGCAGGCGATGTGGTTCGGCGCCAGCGACTACGTGGCCAAGCCGAGCGCGCCCGACTTCGAGTCGGCCGTCGGCCAGGCCCGTCGCGAGCTGCTGCCCCGCATCAAGGCCTTCGCGCGCCGCGAGGGCGCACGCACGGTGGCCGCGCCGACACCCGGCATCGCGCTCCATCCGGCGTCGATCGCGCGGATCGAGCGGCCCGCACCGCGCCCGGGCGCGATCGCGATCGGCGCCTCGACCGGCGGCCCGCGCGCGCTGGCCGAGGTGCTGGGCCCGCTGCCCGCCGACTTCCCGGTGCCGATCGTCGTCGCGCAGCACATGCCCGCGCTGTTCACGCGCCACCTGGCCGACGGGCTCGAGTCGCAGTGCGAACTGCGCGTGCGCGAGGCCGAGCACGGCACGATGCTCGAGCCGGGCACGGTGTGGATCGCGCCCGGCGATCACCACCTGACGGTCGGGCGCGACGGCGGGCGGTTGCGGTTGTGGCTCGACCAGGGCCCGCCCGAGAACGCCTGCCGCCCGTCGGTGAACCCGCTCTTCCGCTCCGTGGCTGCCACGTTCGGGCACACCGCGCTCGGCATCGTGCTCACGGGCATGGGCCAGGACGGGCTGGAGGGCGCCGCGCGCATCCGCGCAGGCCACGGCCAGGTGCTGGTGCAGGACGAGGCGAGCAGCGTCGTGTGGGGCATGCCGGGCGCGATCGCGCGCGCCGGCCACGCCGACAAGGTGCTCCGGCTCGACGACATCGCCGAGGAACTGCTGCTGCGCGTGCGCCGCGCGGGAGGCCGACGTGCCGCCTGAGGCCCACGTGAACCCCGGCGGCGGTCCCGTGCTGAACGCGCACGAGCACGCGATGCTGCGCACGCTGCTGCTGCAGCGGACGGGCATCCGGCTCGAGCCGGGCAAGGAGTACTTCGTCGAGATGCGCCTGTGCGCGCTCGCGACCGACGAGGGCTTCGGCTCGCCGGCCGACGTGCTCGAGGTGCTGCGCACCGAGGAGAGCTGGGGCGTGCTGCACCGGCGCGTGGCCGAGGCGCTCGCGATCGGCGAGACGTCGTGGTTCCGCGACGTGCACCCGTTCGACGCGCTGCGGCGCAGCGTGCTGCCGCCGCTGCTCCAGCACCGCGCGGCGACGCGCGAGCTGCGGGTGTGGAGCGCCGCCTGCGCGAGCGGCCAGGAGCCCTACAGCGTCGCGATGCTGCTGCGCGAGCACTTCCCGCAGCTCGTCTCGTGGCACGTGAGCCTGCTCGCCACGGACTTCTCGACGAGCATGCTGCGGCGCGCGCGCGAGGCCGTGTACAGCCAGATCGAGGTCAACCGCGGCCTGCCGGCGCCCATGCTGGTCAAGTGGTTCCGCAAGGACGGCCTCGACTGGCGGCTGCGCGACGACCTGCGCAGCGCCGTCGAGTTCCGCGAGCTCAACCTGACCGCGCCGTGGCCCAACCTGCCGCGGCAGGACGTCGTGCTGCTGCGCAACGTGCTGCTCTACTTCGAACCGCACACGCGCCGCGACGTGCTGCGCAACGTGCACCGCGTGCTCGCGCCGGACGGGCTGCTGTTCCTGGGCGGCGGCGAGACCACGCTCACGATGGACGATTCCTTCGAACCCGTGACGCTCGGGCGGACGGTCGCGTACCGGCCGCGGCCCGGCGTCGATCCGCAGAGGTGACCGTCATGGCCCGCGACACGATCCCGCTCAAGGAGTGGCTCCGGACGTTCGAAGCCGCCGCCGCCGAGTTCGCCACCGGCTCGATGCGCTTCGACGCCTACGCGGACCTCGCGCGCGACGAGATGGCCTGTCCCGGCGCGTACATCGCGATCCTGTCGGACCACAACTCCATCCACCTCGGGCTTTCGAGCTCGACCGCCGGGCTGCAGGCGCTCACCCGCGGCCTGCTGGGCCTGCGCGCGAGCGAGGACGTGGGCGAGCGCGAGGTCGTGGACGGCGTGTCCGAGATCATGAACATCGTCGCGGGCAAGGTGAAGTCGCAGATGGCCGGCCGCGACG
>CAZIXL010000184.1:0-6473 GCA_964542885.1 uncultured bacterium | reverse complement strand
CGAGCACGCGGTGCGTGATCGTGGCGCCGACCTGCGACTTGATGTCGTCGCCGATGACCGGCAGACCCTTCTTCTCGAAGCGCTGCTGCCAGTACTTCTCGCGGGCGATGAACACGGGGATGCAGTTCACGAACGCGCAGCCGGCCTCGAGGATCTGCTCGACGTACCACTTCGTGGCCTCTTCCGAGCCCACGGGCAGGTAGCTCACGACGACGTCCGTCTTCGTGTCGCGGAGCAGCTTGACGATGTCGACCGTCGAGCCGGGCGCCTTCTGGATGATCTGCGACAGGTACTTGCCCAAACCGTCGTGCGTCATGCCGCGCTGCACCTTGACGCCCAGCTTCGGCACCTTCGCGAACACGGCCGTGTTGTTCGGCCACGTCCCGATGGCCTCGGACACGTCCTTGCCCACCTTGTTCCGATCGATGTCGATCGCGGCGACGATCTCGACGTCGCGGATGTGGTAACCGCCGAGGTTCACGTGCATGAGGCCGGGAATGCGGTCCGTTTCCTTCGCGTTCCGATAGTAGTGGAGCCCCTGCACGAACGACGAGGCGCAGTTGCCCACGCCGATGATCGCGACACGCACCTTGTTGCCCATGGACCTCATGCCTCCGTGTGAGTCGAATCCGAACCCGCGTCGCGGGTGAGTTTCCAGACGTGCGTCAGCCGTTGGAAGGCGGTGAAGAAGGACAGGCCGACGAGGAGCAGCAGGCCTGCCGGGATCACGGGCCCCAGGCCCGCGAATCCCATGACGATGATCAGCACGATGCGCTCCGGCCGCTCGAACCAGCCGACCTTGCCGTCGAGCCCCAGCCCTTCGGCGCGCGCGCGCGTGTACGACACCATGAACGACCCGACGACCGCGAGCATCGCCAGCAGGGCGATGACGGCGAACGTGATGGGCTCGAGCCCGAGCTGCAGGTTGGCCAGCACGCGCCGCGGGTTCACGGCCATGTCCACGAGCTGCGCCATGTAGTACCACGCGAAGCCCAGCAGCAGCGCGGCGTCGGCCATGCGGTCGAGCGTCGAGTCGAAGAACGCGCCGAAGCGCGTGATCGTCCGCGTGCGCCGGGCCAGCTGGCCGTCGAGGATGTCGAACAGCCCCGAGAACACGGCGATCGTCGCGCCGGTCCGGAAGCGCCCGATCGCGAACGCGTAGGCCGCGCCCAGGCTGAGCACGAAGCCCAGCACCGTGAGGTGGTTCGGGCGCAGGCCGACGGCGGCGATGCCCGACACGACCGGGTCGAGCGCGGCGTTCGCCAGCGCCTTCGCGCGATCCTTGTAGCCGCCCATGGTCCGCCCGCCCGTCGCCGCGACCGGCGCGCTCACGCGTCCGTCGCGCGCTCGGCGCGCGTCCTGCCGCCCAGTACCAGCACCATCTCGCCCCTCTTCTGGTCGTCGCGCAGCGCCGCGCGGACCTCGCGCGCGCTGCCGCGCAGCACCTGCTCGTGCACCTTCGTCAACTCCCGCACCAGCGCCACCGGCCGGTCGCCCCAGACGTCCTCGAGGTCCGCGAGGCAGCGCTCGATGCGGTGCGGTGATTCGAACGCGACGATCGTCTCGCGCCGCGCGTGAAACTCTTCGAGGGCGCGCCGACGCGCGCCCGGCTTGACCGGCAGGAAGCCGACGAACGCGAACGCGTCCGTCGGCAACCCGCTCACCTGCAGCGCGGCGATCACCGCGCTCGGCCCCGGGACGCTCTCGACCCGGAACCCTTCCGCCACCGCCGCACGCACGACCGGGTACCCCGGGTCGGCGATGCCCGGTGAGCCCGCGTCGGTGACGATCGCCACCGACTCCCCACCCCGCAGCTTCTCGACCAGCATCCCGGCCCGCGCGCGCTCGTTGTGCTCGAACAGGCTCACGAGCTTCGCGGCGATGCCGAAATGCTCCAGCAGGCGCCGCGTGTGCCGGGTGTCCTCGGCCGCGACCAGGTCCACCTCACGGAGCGTGCGAAGCGCCCTCGCCGTGACGTCTTCCAGGTTGCCGATGGGCGTCGCCACCAGGTACAGCGTGCCTCCGTGACCGGAGGAGCGGGAGTCGCTCAAGCCTGGTCCTTCCGCGGGAAGCAGAGCCGTGCCGAAAAAGCGCGCCGGAACGTAGCACGCGGTCCCCCGGGGGTCCACCACCGGGGCCGTTCGCCCGGCCGCGCCGGGCAACCTCGTCGCGTTTCAACCGTTCACCACCTCCGCGAAGGCGCGCGTGGCCCGCTCGACGCCGGCGTCGTCGACGTCGAGGTGGCAGATCGCGCGGATCCGGCCCGCCCCGAAGCCGACCATGCGGACGCCCCGCGCCTCGAGCGCCGCCAGCACCGCCGGCACCTGGAGCGGCGGGGCCAGTTCGGCGATCACGATGTTCGTGTCGGGCTCGGCCACGGTCACGCCCTGCGCCGCGCGCAGGCCCGCCGCGAGCCGCTTCGCACGGGCGTGATCGTCGGCCAACCGGTCCACGTGGTGCTCCAGCGCGTGCAGGCAGGCCGCCGCGAGGATGCCCACCTGCCGCATGCCGCCGCCCCAGCGCTTGCGCGTGCGCCGCGCGCCCCGGATCACGTCCGCGGCGCCCACCAGGATCGAGCCGACCGGCGCCCCGAGTCCCTTCGAGAAGCACATCATCACGGTGTCCGCGCACGCGGCCCAGTCCGCGAGCGGCACGCCGCTCGCCACGCTCGCGTTCCACAGGCGCGCGCCGGCGAGGCGCACCTTCACGCCGCGCGCGCGTGCCGTCCCGGCCATCGCGTGCAGCGTCGCGAGCGGCACGATCGCGCCGCCGGCGCGGTTGTGGGTGTTCTCGACGCACACGAGCGTGACCCGCGCCACGTGCTCGTCCTCGCCGCGCAACGTCGCGAGCAGCGCCTCGGGCGCGAGCGCGCCGCGCTCGCCGCGCACGACGTGCGCGAGGCAGCCGGAGTTCGCGGCCATGCCGCCCTGCTCGTACAGGAAGACGTGGGATTCGGCCTCGAGCAGCACCTCGTCGCCCGGCGTCGTGAGCGCGTGCACGGCGAGCTGGTTGCCCATCGTGCCGCTGGGCACGAACAGCGCGGCCTCCTTGCCGGCCAGTGCGGCGCAACGGCGCTCCAGCTCCTGGACGGTCGGGTCGTCTCCCAGCACGTCGTCGCCGACCACGGCCTCGGCGATGGCCCGGCGCATGGCGGGCGTCGGCCGGGTCACGGTGTCGCTGCGCAGGTCGACGATGCTCTCGGCGTTCTTCATGACGGTGGCGTCCTCGGGCACGGGTTCGGGGGATCCGCGACGGGCGGATCCGGGCGCGCAGTCTAAGGTGGACGGCGCGCCGGGGGCCATGGCGTGACGCCCCCACGCCCTTCCGGGTGCGGTTGGGGCCCGGTTTTGCAGGCGATTCGCCCCGGCCTGACGGCGGCGTGACGTTCCTGGCCGCGCGCGTGCGATAACTCTTCCGTCGACGGGACTCACACCCCCTGACCCGGCCACCGGCCGCGGAATCCCCGTACGCGAGGTTCGCCCCATGCCTTTCGGCTTCTTCGACCCCACGTTCCTCCTGCTGCTGCCTGCGTTCGCGTTCGCGATGTGGGCCCAGCACAAGGTGCGGAGCACCTACGAGCGATTCGCCAGCGTGCCGGCCGCGAACGGACTCACGGGGCGCGAGATGGCCGCGTCCATCATGCAGCGCAACGGCGTCGGCGACGTCCGCATCGAGGCGGTCGGCGGCGTCCTGAGCGACCACTACGACCCGGGCGCGAAGTCGGTGCGGCTGTCGGCGGACAACTACGGCGGCCGCTCGATCGCGGCGGTCGCGGTCGCGGCGCACGAGGTCGGCCACGTGCTCCAGCACCACCATCACTGGTTCCCGCTCGCGCTGCGGGCGAACCTCGCCCCTGCCGCGAGCTTCGGCTCGATGCTGGCGATGCCGCTCGTGTTCGTCGGCTTCCTGTTCGGCCTGCGCACGCCGCTCGGCGGCCTGCTGCTCGACGCCGGCATCGTGTTCTTCGCGGCCGCGGTGCTGTTCCACCTGGTCACGCTGCCGGTCGAGTTCGACGCCTCGAAGCGCGCGCTCGTGCAGCTCACCGAGTCCGGAGCGCTCATGCCGCAGGAGGTCGCGGGCGCGAAGAAGGTGCTCGACGCGGCGGCGCTCACGTACGTCGCGGCCGCCGCGGTCGCCGCGATCCAGCTGGTGCGGCTGCTGATCATCCGCGACAGCCGGCGCTGAGCTGCGGCCGGAGACGACGAGAGGCGGGAGCCCGAACGGGTGCCCGCCTCTCGTCGTTTCGGAAACGTGGTTCGCGCTACTGCTGCGAGACCATGTCCTTGAGTTCCTTCGACACCTTGAAGACCGGCACCCGCCGCGGCGGCACGGGAACCGCTTCGCCCGTGCGGGGATTGCGGGCGATGCGCGACTTGCGGTCCTTGACGCGGAACGTGCCGAAGCCGCGGATCTCGATGTGGTGACCGTTCGAGAGCGCCTTCGCCACGGCGTTGAGGAAGCAGTCCACCGTCTCGGCGACGTCCTTCTTGGTGAGGCCGGTGCGCTCGGCGATCTGGTCCACGATATCGGCTTTGGTCATTCGTCCTCCTCGAGCCGGCGGCCTGCGGGCGTCCCCGCCCCGTGCCGTTGGTCCGGCGAAGTCAGCGGCAGGCTAACAACCCGCGCGCGGCGCTGTCAATGCCTTCGTGGACAAGGCCTTGGCCCATTCAGGCCCCTTGGTCCGACCCGCCCGGCGCGCTCCCGACCGACCGCTTCCGGGCCGCCTCGATCGGGTGCGCCGCTGCGCGCTCGAGCGCGGCACGCAGTCGCGGCCGCCCGGCGGCGTCCTCCGCCCGCCATTCGCGGGCGAACTCGCCACTGCGGATCTCCCGCAGGATCTCCGCCATCGCCTCGCGCACCCCGGGCCCGATCACACGCGGCCCGCGGGTGAGATCGCCGTACAGCGCGGTGCCGCTGATGCCGGCGCGCAGGCCGGTGATGCCGCGGGCATGCAGGGACTCGGCGAGATAGCGCAGCTGATGGACGCACTCGAGGTAGGCGACCTCGGGGCTGTAGCCGGCCGCGGTCAGGGTCTCGAACGCCGCCGTCACCAGCGCGTTCATCCCGCCGCACAGCACGGTCTGCTCGCCGAACAGGTCGACCTCGGTCTCCTCGCGCACGGTGGTGCGCCAGGTGGGCGCGCAGCCGATGCCGGCGGCCCACTCGGCGGCCACCTCCCACGCGGCGCCGCTCGCGTCCTGGTGGACCGCGAGGTAGGCCGGCAGCGACTCGCCGCGCGCGCCCGACTCGCGCAGCACGTGGCCGGGCGCGGTGGGCGCCACCAGCACCACGTCGGCGCCCGGCGGCGCCGCGAGCCCGCCGTAGAGCAGGTTGAAGCCGTGCGCGAACACGAACGCCGCGCCCTCCGGCGCGGCCGCGGCGAGCGCGGGCCACACCGCCGGCGCCGCCTCGTCGGGCAGCAGCACCGCGATCGCGCGCGCGGCGCGCGCCGCCTCCGCGGGCGTGCGCGTGTCGAAGCCGTGCGTGCGCGCTCGCGCCTCGGCGCCGCCGCCCGGACGCGCGCCCACCACCACGCGATGTCCCGCGTCGCGCAGGTTCAGCGCCTGCGCCTCGCCCTGGTGGCCGAAGCCCACCACCGCGAGCGTCGCGCCCGCCAGCCGGTCGCTCATCGTGTCCCCTCCTCGCACCTCGACCTCCCGGCATCCTCGCCGAGCCGGTGCCCTCAACGCGACGCCGCGCGTCCCGGAGCGGGTCGCGCGGCGTCGTGAGGTCCCGGGAGGGCCGGACTACTTCTTGGGCGCGCCCGACGCGGTGGCCGGAGCCGACCAGTCGGACTTCATCACCAGGTTGCCCGCCTTGAAGTGGAACGCCAGCCCCTTCGACCAGTAGCACCAGGTGCGATAGGTGTCGACGTCCGCCTTCCACTCGAAGATCGCCTCCGGCTTGCCGTAGGCCTTGATCGTGTTGGCCTCGCCCGCCGCGGTCGCGGCCGCGATGGCGGCATCGAGGTCCGGCACCGGCTGCCCGCTGCGCAGCGCGAGGAACACCATCGCCTCCTCGGTGCTCTTGCCCTTGTTGCCACCCTTGTCGTACGCCGCGCTCAGCAGCTGGTGGTACTCGGGCTTCTTCGGGTCCTTCTTGAGCAGCCCGTAGACGATGCCCACCGCCTCGTCGAACTTGCCCTGCTCGATCAGGCTCTTGCTGAGCGCGCGCGGCACGTCGGCGTCGCCCGGGTTGATCTGGAGCGCGCGCCGGAACTGGGTCTCGGCCATCGCCGGCAGACCCGCGTTCTGGAACGCCACGCCCGAGTTGTACGCGAGGTCGAAGTCCCCGGTGCGCGTGGTGCCCGCCTTCGCCCACGCCTCGGCCGCCGCCTTGAAGAAGCCCTTCTTGTCCGCGTCGGCCACGCCCTGCTGCTGCGCCTTGCCGAAGTTCGCGTCCGCGACCCCCAGCAGCCGGTCGGGGTTGTTCGGCTCGGCCTTCAGCAGGTCGTTGTAGTAGGCGATCGCCTC
>CAZIXL010000183.1:0-6481 GCA_964542885.1 uncultured bacterium | reverse complement strand
AACGGCTCGGCGCGCGCGGCGCTCGAGATGGCGCTGCACGACTGGATCGGCCGCAGGCTGGGCCTGCCCGTGTGGAAGCTGCTCGGCCTCGAGGCCGCGGCGGCGCCGGTGTCGTGCGTCACGCTCGGCATGGCCGAGCCCGCCGAGATGGAGCGCAAGCTCGACGACGTGCTCGACTTCCCGGCGATCAAGGTCAAGCTCGGGGCGCCGGGCGACGTCGAGAACCTGGAGCGCATCCGCCGCCGCTACCGCGGCCGCCTGCAGGTCGACGCGAACGCCGCGTGGGGCGCCGCCGACGCCGTGCGCGTGCTGCGCCGCATCGAGCCGCTGGGCATCGAGCTGGTCGAGCAGCCCGTGGCGCGCGGCGACCTCGACGGCCTGCGCTGGGTGCGCGAGCGCAGCCCGATCCCGGTCTTCGCGGACGAGAGCTGCCACCGGCTGGCCGACGTCGGCGTGCTCGCCGGGCGCGTGGACGGCATCAACCTCAAGATCATGAAGACGGGCGGGATCCGCGAGATGCTGCGCATGATCCACGCGGCCCGCGCGCACGGCCTGAAGATCCTGCTCGGCTCGATGGTCGAGAGCAGCCTCGCGCTGTCGGCCGCCGCGCAGCTCGCGCCGCTCGCCGACTACCTGGACCTCGACGGGCACTGGCTGCTCGCGGACGACCCGTTCGACGGTGCGCCCGGCGAGCGCGGGGCGATCGCGCTGTCGGACCGCCCGGGCCTGGGTGTCGAGCCCGCGGGGGTGCGCGCATGAGCCTGCGCCTGCGGATCTACGTCGCGCTGACCGTGGTCGTGGCGATGGCCTTGCTGGGCACGCACGTGCCGCCGGTGCTCGGCGTGGACTGGGGGCACTACGTCGCCTGGACGGTCGTCTGCCTGCTCTCCGAGACGATGTGGGCGCCGAACCTCGCCGGCGGCGGCACCTGGAGCCTGGCCTCGACGGCGAGCCTCGCGACGATCGTGCTGTGGGGGACCGAGCCCGGCATGTGGATCGCGGCCGCGAGCACGCTCGTCGCCGACCTGTTCGTGCAGCGCAAGCCGTGGGTGCGCGCGACGTTCAACGCGGGGCAGATCACCATCACGTCGTGGCTGGCCGGCACGCTCTTCAGCACGCTCGGCGGGCGCGCGGCGCTGCCGGTCGGCGCCGGCGGCGCGCAGCTCCTGCACAGCTCCGCGGCGGCGCTCGTGTTCTCGTTCCTCGCGCTCGTGGGCGCCTACTTCGCGGTGAACCGCGCGATGGTGGCGCTCGCGGTGGCCTGGTCCGGCGACCGCAGCTGGTGGCGCGTGATGCGCGAGGACTGGCTCTACGTGGCGCGGCTCGAGCTGGACGCCTCGTCGTTCATGCTCGTGCCCCTCATGGTGATCTCGTTCATCGCCATCGGGTACCCGGGCGTGCTGCTGTTCTTCGCGCCGCTCTTCATGCTGCTCCAGTCCGACCGGCGCTACCACGACCTCAAGAAGGCCGAGGAGGCCAACCTGCAGAACGCGCGCTTCGCCGCCAAGGGCGAACTCGCGGCCGGCATCGGCCACGAGCTGAACAACCAGCTCGTCGCGATCACGGCGCGCGCGCAGATGCTGCTGAAGGACGCGGAACGGCAACGGTTCGACAGCGCCCCGCGCCACGCGCAGATCATCCTCGACCAGTCGCGCCGCATGGGCGTGCTGGCCAAGGGGCTCATGGACTACACCCGCAACCAGGTGAACGCCGAGCCGCTCGACCTGAACGCGCTGCTCCTGAACACGATCGAGTTCGTGAAGGGCGACAAGCGCTTCCGCGCCGTCGAGTGGGAGGTCCAGCTCGACGAGTCGCTGCCGCAGCTGCGCGGCGACGTCGGCCAGATCCAGAACGTGTTCATCAACCTTTTCATGAACGCCGCCGACGCGATGGCCGAGCAGAACTCGCGTCGCGCGATCTCGGTGCACACCGCGCTCGACGACCGCGCCCAGTCCGCGAGCGTGGTCGTGGCCGACACCGGGCCCGGCATCCGGCCGGAGCACCTGCCGCACATGTTCGAGTTCA
Source organism: uncultured bacterium (assembly GCA_964542885.1). Lineage (GTDB taxonomy): Bacteria > Eisenbacteria > RBG-16-71-46 > RBG-16-71-46 > RBG-16-71-46 > CAIXRL01. The sequence continues at coordinate 4,456 of CAZIXL010000183.1, read as the reverse complement.
TGTTCACGACGAAGGTCGAGGGCCACGGCTTCGGCCTGTCGACCTCGCACCGCACCATCGAGAACCACGGCGGCCGCATCACCGTCGAGAGCCCGCCCGAGAGCGGCGCGCGCTTCGCGATCACCCTGCCGCTGCGCGGCCCGAGGGGGAACGCCTGAGCCTGGACCCCGCGGCCCCGGGCGGCGCGCCCGCGGGCGAGCCGGCGGCGAGGCCGGCCGAGGCGACCGTGCGGCGCGTGGACTTCGGCGGGCTGGCCCTCGCCGCCGACGACGGGACCCGGATCGACGCCACCGTGCGCGGGCGCCTGATGGGCGCGCGCAAGTCGCTCGGCAACGCCGTCGTGGTGGGCGACCGCGTGCGCCTGGCGTGGGAAGGCGGGCGCGCCGTCGTCGAGTCGGTCGCGCCGCGTCGCAACGCGTTCTCGCGCCGCGCGGCCGGCGAGCGCGACGAGGAGCAGGTCGTCGCCGCGAACCTCGACCAGGTGGTGATCGTCGCGGCGCTGCAGCGCCCGGACTTCCGCCACGGGTTCGTGGACCGCGTGCTCGTGCAGGCGCTGCACGCCGGGCTGCCGGCGGTGCTGGCGCTCAACAAGACCGACCTGGGGGCACCGGGCGAGGCCGAGGCCCTGCTCGCCGACTACGCGCCGGCCGGGGTCGCCAGCGTGGCCCTGTGCGCGAAGTCGGGGCGCGGGCTCGAGGCGCTGCGCGAGGCCTGCCGCGGGCGCCGTTCGCTGTTCGTCGGGCACTCGGGCGTGGGCAAGAGCACGATCCTGGACGTGCTGGCGCCGGGGCACGAGCTGCTGGCGGCCGAGGTCAACGAGCGGACCGGCAAGGGCCGGCACACGACCACCGCGGCGCTGCTGCTGCGCCCGACCCCGGACCTGGAGCTGATCGACACGCCGGGCGTCCGCGCGTTCTCGCTGTGGGGGGTGGACGCGGCATCGCTGGAGGAGTATTACCCCGAGTTGCAGGCCCACCGCGGGGGGTGCCGGTTCGCCGACTGCCGGCACGACCGCGAGCCGGGCTGCGCGGTGCGTGCGGCGGTCGGGCGCGGCGAGATCCACGAACGCCGGCTCGCCTCGTTCCACAAGCTGCGCGAGGAACTCGCGGGAGGACGCTCCTGACCGAAGTGGCCCGTTTCAACCCGGCGCTGCGCGCGCTGGAGTGCTTCGACTGCGGTGCGACGTGCGACCTCTCGGCGCCCCGCACGACGTGCCCGGCCTGCGGCCGCCCGCTCGTCGCGCGCTACGACCTCGAGCGCGTGCGCGCGAGCGTGTCGCGCGACCGGCTCGGCGCCTTCGGCAGCGACCTGTGGCGCTACCGCGCCGTGCTGCCGTTCGCCGACGGCTTCGCGCCCGTGCGGCTGGGCGAGGGCGGCACGCCGCTGCTGCCGATCGAGCGCCTCGGCGAATCGGCGGGCGTCGCCGAGCTGTGGCTCAAGGAGGAGAGCGGCAACCCCACCCAGTCGTTCAAGGCGCGCGGCCTCGCGCTGGCCGTGAGCGGCGCGCTCGCGTTCGGCGTGCGCGGCATCGCGCTGCCGAGCGCCGGCAACGCCGGCTCGGCCGCCGCCGCGTACGCGGCCGCCGCCGGCCTGCCGTGCCGCGTCGCCGTCCCGCGGGACACGCCGGAGGCGTTCGTGCTCGAGGCGCGCGCGTTCGGCGCCGAGGTGCGGCTCGTCGAGGGCACGATCTCGGACGCGGGGAAGCTCGTGGCCGAGTGGGCGCCCGCGCCGGCGTGGTGGAACGTCTCGACGTTCAAGGAGCCGTTCCGGCTCGAGGGCAAGAAGACGCTCGGCTACGAGATCGCCGAGCAGCTCGGCTGGAACCTGCCGGACGTGATCCTGTACCCGACGGGCGGCGGCACCGGGCTCGTGGGCATGTGGCGTGCGTTCCGCGAGCTGGCGGAGCTGGGCTGGACGTCCGGCCCCATGCCGCGGCTGGTGGCGGTGCAGGTCGCCGGCTGCGCGCCCGTCGTGCGCGCGCACGAGGCGGGCGCCGCGCGCGCGACGCCGTGGGAGAACGCGCGGACGGTGGCGAGCGGGCTGCGCGTGCCGGCGCCGTTCGCGGACTCGCTCATCCTGGCCGCGGTGCGCGAGAGCGGCGGCACGGCCGTCGCGGTGGGCGAGGAGGACATGCTCGACGCGATGCACGAGCTGGCCGCGCTCGAGGGCGTCTATGCGTGCCCCGAGGGCGCCGCGACGCTGGCGGCGCTGCGGCACCTGCGGCGCAGCGGCGAGGTGCGCGCCACCGACCGGGCGGTGATCTTCGACACGGGAAGCGGACTCAAGTACCCGGAGGCCTGGCGGCTCGCACTGGCGCGCCGCGGCCCGGTGGAGGGGGTGTCGGCATGAGACGCGCGTGGACGTGGCTGGCGCTCGGCGCCGCGCTGCTCGCACTGGGCGCGAAGGCGCCCGCGGATACGGCGAAGGCCGCGGCGGCGCCCGGCCGCGTGCTGGCGGTGCGGCTCGACGGCGTCGTGTCGCCCGTGATGGACGACGTGCTGCGCGCGGCGCTCGAGCGGGCCACGCGCGAGGACGCGAGCGCGCTCATGATCGAGGTCGACACGCCCGGCGGGCTCGAGTCGAGCATGCGCACGATGATCCAGCGCCTCCTGGCGAGCGAGATCCCGGTGATCGCGTGGGTGACGCCCTCGGGCGCGCACGCGGCGTCGGCGGGCGTGTTCATCGTCATGGCGTGCGACGTCGCGGCCATGTCGCCGGGGACGAACATCGGCGCCTCCACGCCGATCTCGCTGAGCGGGCCGATGGACTCGACGCTCGCGCGCAAGGCCACGAACGACGCGGCGGCGTTCGCGCGCACGATCGCGGCCCAGCGCGGGCGCAACGTGCGCTGGGCCGAGCGGGCGGTGCGCGAGGCGATCTCGGCGAGCGAGACCGAGGCGGTGGCCGACACCGTCGTGGACTTCGTCGCCGGCACGCAGGCCGAGGTGCTGGCGAAGGCCGACGGCCGGCCGTGGCGCCGCGGCGACCTCGTGCGGACGCTGCACCTGAAGGACGCCGTCGTCACGCGCATCGAGCCCGATTTCCGCCAGCGGCTGCTGGGGCACATCGCCGACCCGAACGTGGCGTACATCCTGATGATGCTCGGGTTCTACGGCCTCATTTTCGAGCTGCAGAACCCCGGCGCCATCCTGCCCGGCGTGGTGGGCGGCATCTGCCTCGTGCTGGCGTTCTTCGCGCTCTCGACGCTGCCCGTGAACGTGGCCGGCATCGCCCTCGTGATCCTCGGCCTGGCGTTCCTGCTGGCCGAGATCAAGGTCGCGAGCCACGGCATGCTCGCCGTGGGGGGCACGGTCTCGCTGGCGCTCGGCTCGCTGATGCTGTTCCGTTCGGGCACCGTGCAGGTCGCGATCCCGGTCGTGCTGACCGGCACCGGGATCACCGTGGCGTTCTTCCTCTGGGTGATCGGCGCCGGGCTGCGCGCCGCGCGCCGCCCCGTGGAGACCGGCATGAAGGGCATGATCGGCCGGCACGGGACGGTGGTGGAGCGCATCGACGGCACCGGCGTCGTGCGCCTCGTCGACGAGCTCTGGAAGGCGACGGCACCCGCCCCGATCGAGGTCGGGGTCCAGGTCGAGGTCGTCGCGGTGAGCGGTTTGCAGGTGACGGTGAAGCGCATCCACAGGGAGGGGTGACCCATGCCGCAGTTCCTGGTGCTGTTCGTCCTGGTGCTGTTCGTCGCGCTCTCGATCCTCGCGAACGCGATCCGCGTCGTTCGCGAATACGAGCGGCTCGTGGTGTTCCGCCTCGGGCGGCTGGTCGGCGAGCGGGGCCCGGGCCTCGTGCTGCTGATCCCGATCGTGGACCGTGCCGTGAAGGTCGGGCTGCGCACGGTCACGATGGACGTGCCGCCGCAGGACATCATCACGCGCGACAACGTGACCGTGAAGGTGAACGCGGTGATCTACTTCCGGGTCGTGGATTCGCGGCAGGCCGTCGTGCAGGTCGAGAACTACCTGTACGCGACGAGCCAGATCTCGCAGACGACGCTGCGCTCGATCCTGGGCCAGCAGGAGCTCGACGAGCTGCTCGCCGAGCGCGAGAAGCTCAACATGGCCCTGCAGCAGGTGATCGACCGGCAGACCGAGCCGTGGGGCGTCAAGGTGACGAACGTCGAGGTCAAGAACGTCGACCTGCCGCAGGAGATGCAGCGCGCGATCGCCCGCCAGGCCGAGGCCGAGCGCGAGCGCCGCGCCAAGGTCATCAACGCCGAAGGCGAGTACCAGGCGGCGGCCCGCCTCGCCGAGGCGGCGGCGGTCATCGCGAAGGAGCCGGCGGCCATGCAGCTGCGCTACCTGCAGACGCTGTCGGAGATCGCGACCGAGAACAACTCGACGACCCTGTTCCCGATCCCCATCGACCTGCTGTCGGCCCTCTCGGGCTTCGCGAACAAAGCGCGCCCGTGAAGGTGGCGGTGACCGGGGCGGGCGGCCTGATC
>CAZIXL010000182.1:0-6485 GCA_964542885.1 uncultured bacterium | reverse complement strand
GCCGATCGACAAACGCCGGCGAATGTCCCGCGCGCGGGGGTCGCGCACGCGCCGCGCCGGACCGGGGACCCGCTCATGGCGCGGGCCCGACCAGGTCCCAGCGGTTGCCCCACGGGTCGCGGAACACCGCGACGCGGCCGTAGGGCATGTCCTGCGGCGGGCGGACGAACTCGACCCCGCGGCCCGCGTAGGCGGCATGGTCGCGAGCGAAGTCGTCGGTGTGCAGGAACAGGAACACGCGGTCGCCGGCCTGGCTGCCGACGCGCGCGCGCTGCGCGTCGTTGGACGGCCGCGCCAGCACGACCGCGCACCCGCCGCCGCCCGGCGGGCGCACGACGACCCAGCGCTTCGCCTGCTCGGGAACGGGCCGGTCCTCGACGAGCGTGAACCCCAGCACGCCCACGTAGAACGCGAGCGCTTCGTCGTAGTCGGGCACGAGCAGCGAGACGAACGCGAGCGACTGCGCCCGGGCGAGCGCCGCCTCGCCCGCCGCGGGGCCCGGCCGCCACCGGTGCACGTTGCCGCGGAAGCCGGCGGCCGTGCGCGCGGCCAGCGGCTCCACGCCGTACTCGCGAAAGCCGCGCGCGCGGTAGCGGCGGATCGCCGCGTCGTTCCCCTCGGTCACGGTCAGCTTGAGCGAGCGAATGCCGCCGTGCGCCGCGCAGCGTTCGATCACGGCGTCCACGAGCGCGCCCGCCACGCCCCGGCCGCGGTGCGACGGGCGCACGTACAGGCCCACGAGCGTGGCGGTGTGCCGCGTCTTCGGCCGCGGCGAGAACTCCACCGCCACGGCGCCGACCAGCCGGTCGCCGTCGAACGCGCCGAACGCCGCGCTGCCGCCGGCGGGATCGGCGGCGCGGCGGGCCCACCACGCCTCGGGCTGCGCCGCGCGCTCCTCCACCGTCGCCGTGAACGCGTCTTCCGCCTCGGCGTACGCCTCGAGCATGAACGCGCGGTAGGCCGCCGCGTCGGCGGCCGTGAGCGGGGCGACGCGCACCGCCATCGTGCTCAGCCCGGGATCTCGGCTTCGACCAGCAGTGCGAGCAGCGCGAGCGACTCCTGCCAGCCCAGGTAGCACGCCTCGGTCGGGATCGACTCCGGGATCCCCTCCTGCACGATGTCGACCTCGGTGCCGACCAGGACCTTCTTCAGCTGGATCGTGGTGCGCATCTCGCCCGGCAGGTTCGGGTCGTCGAACTGGTCCGTGTGCACGATGCGGGCGTCGGGCACCAGTTCGACGTAGCTGCCGCCGAACGCGTGCGACTGGCCGTTCGTGAGGTTCGTGAACGACATGCGATAGGTGCCGCCGACGCGCGCGTCGACGTGGTGGACCCTGCCCGTGAAGCCGTTCGGCGGGAGCCACTTCGCCATCGCTTCGGGATCGAGGAACGCGCGGTAGACGCGCGCGGGACTGGTGCGCAGCACGCGGTGCAGGCGGACGGTTCCGGTCGGCATGGCGGTGATCCTTTCCGGTGGAGGGGATGGACCGGGGCGGGCCGCGACACGATAGCGGCGCCCGCTGCGGTTGTCAGCGCTCGACGCCGGGCCGGGGCGCGGACGCCGGGCGCCATCGCCTCCGGCAGGAGGTCGCCCGGATTCGCTGGCGGCCGGGCCGCACCCCAAGGTAGGACTCTTCGAGCCCGTCCCCGTTCCGCCCCGTCGACCCCACGCACGCGGAGGCACCATGCGCACGTTCACGCAACAGGCCCGCCGGGCCGGACTGCTCTACCTGCTGCTCGGGATCTCGGCCCCGCTCGGGCTGCTCGTCGTTCCGGGCCGCGTGCACGTCGCGGGCGACGCGACGGCCACGGCCGCGAACCTGCGCGCGCTCGAAGGACTCGTCCGCCTGGGCATCGGCAGCGAGCTGTTCCACCAGGTCGTGGTGGTCTTCGTCGCCCTGGCGCTCTACCGGCTCTTTCGCGGCGTGAACGAGGGCCTGGCGAAGCAGGTGCTGGTGATGGGGGCGTACCTGCCCGTGCCGATCATGTTCGCCAACGTGCTCAACCACGTCGCCGCGCTCGCGCTGGTGAGCGGCGCCTCGTGGCTGGCCGCGTTCGAGCCCGCGCAGCTCGACTCGCTCGCGTACCTGTTCGTGCGCCTGCACGACCGCGGCATCATGGTCGCGTCGGTGTTCTGGGGGCTGTGGCTCTTCCCGATGGGGCTTCTCGTCGTCCGCTCGGGCCGCTTCCCGGCCGTGATCGGCTGGCTGCTGTGGGTCGCCGGCGCCGCGTACCTGGCCGCCGCGTTCGCCGGGCTCGTCGCGCCGTCGCTCGCGCCGAAGGTCGGGCCGGTCGCCGAGGTGCTCGCGGCCGCGGAGCTGCCGGTCATCTTCGCCGTGCTCGGGGGCGGGCGGCGTAACCCCGTGGGCGCGCCGGCGAACGTCTCGGGGGCCGGGCCCGCGTCGCGGCGGCTTCTCGCCGGTTCTTGTGTGCGTTCCGGGCGCGCACCTCGTTTAGCATTGCAGCCGCCGCTCCCGGCTCGCCGCGCCCGTGGCGCCCGCCCGGGAGCGGCCGACATCCAGCGCCACTCCCCGGAGGCTCGTCCATGCATCGTCGCCCGCCCGCCCGGCGCGCCCGTCCCGGCGCCGGCGCGCTCGCCATCCTGCTCCTGCTCGTCGCGGGCCCGCTCGCCGCTTCCGCCGTGCGTGCATCGGTGCTCGTGACCACCGACACGACGGCGATCGCCGCCTTCCGTGCGGGGCGCATCACGCTCGGCTTCGACGAGCAGGTCGTGCCGCCGGGTCCCTGCTACGTGCCGCTCGACCCGAACACGTACGCGTCGCAGGGCATCGTCATCTCGGCGTTCGCCGACGGCTCCGGCCAGACGAACCTCGCGCGGCTGCCCGGCTGCGGGGACTTCGGGCCGACGCTCACGCCGCCCAACATCATCGGCGGGGGTACGGGGCCCGGCAGCCTGGGCTGGCGCGAGACCGTGCGCTTCGATTTTCCGGTCGCGGCCACCGCCGTCGGAGCCAACTCGGACTGGACGGGATCCAACACGACGCTCACCGCCTACCGCGCGGACGGCAGCGTGATCGCCAGCGTGACGGGGAACCAGGGCGACTTCATGGGCATCGCGGAACCGGGCATCGCGTACGCCACGTGGAAGTGGAACTACGACGAGGCCGTCGCCGGCTTCTCGCTCGACAACGTCACGTTCTCGACCCCGAACACGGCGGTCGGGGACGCGCCGCTGGCCGCGACCGTGACGGCCGAGCCCAACCCGTTCACGGCGCAGGCGTGGATCCGCTGGGGCCTGGCGGCCGCCGCGCACGTGCGCGTGGCGGTCTACGACGTGCGCGGGCGGCGGGTGGCCGCGCTGCTCGACGCGGATCGCCCCGCGGGCCAGGGCCTCGTGCGCTGGGACGCGACCGACGAGGCGGGCCGCCGCGTGCCGGCGGGGGTCTATTTCGTACGCGTCGAGACCCCGGGCGCGGCCCGCACGCAGCGGATCGTCCGGTTGCGGTGAGGCGCCCGCCCGGCGGGCGCGTGCCGGCCCGGCCGGCCGCGCCGCCCGCGGCGCGACCCGAACGAGTCCTTCCGGGCGCCGCGGCGGCGGCCTACACTTTCGGCGGTCGGCCCGCTCGCAGCGGCTTCCTGTGCAGAGAGAACTTCCGATGACACGGCTCCATGCTCCGGACGCCGGCCGCATCCTGCGGTTCGCGCTCGCGATTCCACTGGTCGTGGTGACAGGCCTCGCGCCATCCCCCGTCCGCGCGCAGCATGCCGATCCCGCTTTTCCCATCGTGCACGGCCGCGTGTATGCGAGCGCCCTTCACGAGGGCACGCTCTACCTGGGCGGGCAGTTCACCCGCGTCGGCCCCAACAGCGGCGCGTTCGGTTTCGTCGACGCCGTGACCGGAGGCACGACACCCACGCCCCGCGTCGAAGGCACGGTCTACGCGATCGCGCCCGACCTCGTGGGTGGCTTCTACCTGGGGGGCGCGTTCCAGAGCGTCGGCGGCGTACCGCGCTCGAACCTCGCGTACATCCGCGCCGACGGCTCGCTCGACCCGTGGAATCCTGGCGCGGACGCGCCGGTCTACGCGATCCAGAAGTACAACCAGTACGTCTACGTCGGCGGCGCCTTCGAGAACGTCGGCGGCGCGGCCCGTCGACACGTCGCGGCGCTCGGCGCCGCGACGGGGCTGGCGCTCGGCTGGAACGCCGACGCGGACAGCGTCGTGTACGCGCTGTGGCGCAACGCGCTGGGGTTGTGGATCGGCGGACGCTTCGACCAGGTGGGCGGCCAGCCGCGTGCGAAGGTCGCGCTCGTGGACGGTGGCACCGGCGCCGTGCAGGCGTGGAGCACCACGGTCGCCGCGTCGCCGGGGCAGTTTCCGGCGGTGACGACGCTGGCGCTCGACGCGGGGACGATCTACGTGGGCGGGGTGTTCGCGAGCATCGGCGGCCTGTCGCGCCGGAACCTCGCGGCGCTGAGGTCGTCGACCGGCCTGGCGAACGGATGGGACCCGGCCGGCACGGGCTACGTCTCGGTCAACGCCATCGTGCCCGGCGGAACGACCGTCCTCCTCGCCGGCTCGTTCGCCGCGGTGGGCGGGCAGCCGCGCGCGTGTCTCGCGAAGGTGGACGCGGGGACGGGCGCGGCCACGGCCTGGAATCCCGGCGCCGACGGTCCCGTGCGCGCCCTGCAGGTGGTGGGACAGACCGTCTACGTGGGCGGCGGCTTCTCCGTGGCTGGCGGCCTGCCGCGCCCCGGCCTCGCGGCGGTCGACCTTTCGACGGGTGCGCCCCGGTTCTGGGACCCGGCCGCACAGGGTGACGTGTACGCGCTCGCGGTCGCCTCAGGGGTTACGGACCGCATCGCCGTCGGCGGCGGGCTCATGAGCCTCGGTGCGGTCACGCGCCAGAACCTCGCCGCGATCGACATCGCGACCGGCGAGGTGACGCCGTGGAACCCGGGGGCATCGAGCTGGGTGAACGCGATGTCGGTCGGCGGCTCGTCGCTCTACCTGGGGGGCAGTTTCACCATCGTCGGCGGTGTCGGCCGCAATGGCTTCGCGGCCGTGGACCTGGCGAGCGGTGTCACGACCGCCTGGAACCCGCCGGCGCCCAACTCCACCGTCGAATGCGTGGCCGCCCACGGGAACACCGTCTACGTCGGCGGCGGATTCACGGACCTGGGCGGCACGACGCGAAACCACGTCGCCGCGCTCGACGCATCGACGGGCGCGCTCACCGCGTGGAATCCCTCGGCGGACAACTGGGTGCGCACGGTGGCGGCGCGGGACGGCCGGGTCTTCGTCGGCGGCATGTTCGGCACGCTCGGCGGCGCCAGCCGCGCCAACCTCGGCGCGGTCGACTCGGTCACGGGAAGCGCGCTGCCGTGGGTCGCGAATGCGGCGAACGCCGTGGAGTGCGTCGTGCCCGACGACCAGGGGCGCCTGTACGTCGGGGGCTGGTTCGACGCGATCAACGGCACGACACGGCACCGCATCGCCCGGCTCGACGCGGCCAGCGGAGCGCTCGACGCGTGGAACCCCGGCGACGGCGGCGTCGTCGACCACATCGTGCCCGCGGGATCACAGGTCTTCGCGAGCGGCATCCTCACCAGCATGGGCGGCCAATCGGCCGGGGGCGCCGCGAGGATCGACGCCGCGACCGGCACGGTGGCCGCGTGGGATCCGCAACTGAACTATGAGGCCAGGACGCTGGCCGAATCGGGCGGGGTCGTCTACGCGGGAGGCGATCTCTACCGCGCCGGCGCGCTGTCGCTGCTCGCGATTGCGCGGCTGTTCCCGCCGGACGTCACGCCGCCCGTGCCGCACGTGGTGCAGCCGAACGGCGGCGAACTCATGTGGGCCGGCGGCGACCCGGTCTACACGATCACGTGGACGACGGACGAGGACCAGCGCGCGCCGTACGTGGACCTGGACTACTCGCTCACCAGTGCGGACGGTCCCTGGTCCCCGATCGCGTCCACGCTGCCGAATACCGGCGCTTACGACTGGGTCTTCCCCTTCCTCGTCTTCAGCGGGCCGGGCCTGCACGCGAACGCTTACCCTCCGTGCTGGGTGCGGGTCTCGGCCACCGATCTCGCCGGGAACGTCGGGAGCGACGCGAGCGATGCGCCGGGCTGGATCTCGTTCCCGACGGGCGGCGTGGCGCCCATCGCACGCACGCTTTCGCTGTCGGTCCTGCCGAGCCCGATGCGCGGCGCGGGCCAGGTGAGGCTCGCGCTGCCGGCGGGCACGCACGTGCGCGTGGCGATCTTCGATGTGCACGGCCGCGAGGTGGCGCGACTGGCCGACGGCGAACGGGACGCGGGTGATCACCTCTTCCCCGTGCCGGGCCGGCTCGCGCCGGGCCTCTACGTGGTGCGCGCCAACGCCGGCGGAGAGACGCGGGCGAGCAAGTTCGTGGTGCTCGAGTAGGGTCGGTCCGGGAACGCGTATGGCAGTCGGTGGGCGCCACGGCTACCACCACGCCGTGCCGCGCCGCGCCGTTCGCGCTCTTTGGCGGGGC
>CAZIXL010000181.1:0-6494 GCA_964542885.1 uncultured bacterium | reverse complement strand
GAGGACCAACTCGACCGCCGCGAGCGGCACCTCGAGCTCCTCGGCGGCCATCTGCGCGAGCGACGTGACGACCCCCTGCCCCATCTCGATCTTGCCCGAGAAGACGGTCACCCGGCCGTCCGCGCCCACGTGCAGGTAGGCGTCGACGTCGGTCGGGTACTCGCGCCGCTGCGCGGCCGCCTCGAGCACGGTCCAGTCGCCGATGGCGAAGCACACGACGAGCCCGGCGCCGAAGAGCTTGAGGAAGCCGCGGTGGTCCAGCTCGAGCGGCCCGTCGCGCCCGCTCAGGAACGTCGCGAAATCCCGCTGCTGCAGGGTCCGTTCGCGGTCCAGTTCGGAGGCCATCGCGCCCTCACTTCCCGCCCGCCGCGGCCTCGATGGCCGCGACGATCCGCTGGTGCGCCGCGCAGCGGCACAGGTTGTCGTCCATGCCCGCCACGATCTGCGCACGGCTGGGTCGCGGGTGCTTCAGCAGCAGCCCGTAGGCGTTCATGATCATGCCCGGCGTGCAGAAGCCGCACTGCAGGGCGCCGCGGTCGGCGAACTCGCGCTGCAGCGGGTGCAGGCGACCGTCCTTCTCGAGCCCCTCGATCGTCACGACGTTCCGGCCGCTCACGTCCCCGACCGCGACCTGGCACGAGCGCACCGCCTCGCCGTCCACGACCACCGTGCACGCGCCGCACACGCTCTCGCCGCAACCGTACTTGGTGCCCGTCAGTCCCAGGTCGCCGCGCAGCACCCAGAGGAGCTTGCGATCCTCCGCGGTGTCCACGCTGGCGGGCTTGCCGTTCAGGGTGAAACGGATCGTGGCCATGCCGCCCCTCCTCGCGTCGGGCCCCTCGCCTCGGGCGTCCCCGCCCCGGAAAGGCGCGAGCCTACGCCGCGAGCGGCGACGGCCGGCGCGCGTTGCTCCCGGCGGAGAAGCCGGGCGGCCCGCTCCGCGCGCGGCAGGATGGCGGACCGCCCGCGGGTCACGGGGACCCGCGGGCGGCAGGTGGGCCGGGAACCGGCCCGAGCGATGGACCGGTCCCGGCGGCGCGACGCGCGGGCAGCCGCGCGGGGCGCGTCGATCCACTACCTCACGCGCACGACCTTGCGGCTCAGCACGCGGCCCTCGGCTTCGAGCCGCACCAGGTACACGCCCGCGCTCGCGGCCACGCCGTCCTCGCCGCGGCCGTCCCACGCCACGCGGTGCTCACCGGCGGACATGCCGCCGTGCGCCAGCGTGCGCACGCGCCGGCCCTGCACGTCGTGCACGGCGAGCGAGACGTCGCCCGGCCGGCTGAGCGAGAAGACGACCGACGTGGTCGACACCATCGGGTTCGGGCGCACGTCGGCGAGCAGCAGTTCGCGTCCCGCCGTGCCGTCGGCCACGTCGAGGTAGCTGCCCGGGATGCGAAAGTCGGCTTCGCGGCGGCCGCTGCGCGCGGCGGTGCGCCACGGGCCCGTCGGGAAGTACACGCTGCGCGCGAGCGAGCGCACCTTCCACGCGTACGGCACGCCGGCCACGAGCGGCGAGACCGGGAAGATCGCGCCGCCGGTGCTGCCGTTCGCTCCCGGGTTGCCGGTCGCGATCCACGACGTGAAGCCGCTCGCCCCTGCCGCGGGCAGGCCCACGACCGGATCGACCGTCCACTGCAGGCGCACCTTGCCGCGACCGCGCGCCGAGCGCGCGGTCGAGCCCAGGTAGACGCCGCCCGGGTCGGTCAGGCCGCCGGGCTGCACGATGTGCGTCGGAGCGGAGAAGTGATACGGGAACGCGACCTGGAATCGGCCGCCACCGTCGGCGCCGTAGTACACGCGCGCGAGGCCCTGGCGGAACCCGCTGCCGTTGTAGCCGGGCAGGCCGAAGACGAGGTCGTTCCAGCCGTCACCGTTCACGTCGCCCGCGCTCGCGAGGGCATGGCCCAGGTTCGCGGTCGTGGAGCCACCGCTCGCGTACCAGAACGCGGCGGCACCGCCGGGCAGCGGGCCGCGGTAGACGTACGCGCGCCCCTGGTCGTTCGGACCGCCCATGTTCTGGAACACCGCGCCCACGAGCACGTCGCTCAGGCCGTCGCCGTCCACGTCGCCGGCGCTCGAGACGGCCGAGCCGAAGCCGCCGAACGCTTCGCCGCCGTACTGGGTCCACGCCGGGGTCATGAAGCCGATCGCCGAGCCGGTGAACGCCTGCGCGGCGCCCTCGCCCGAGATCGACCCGGTCGCCGACGGCGCGCCCACGACGACGTCGCTGTAGCCGTCGCCGTTCACGTCACCCGCGCCCGCGACGCTGGCGCCGAAACGCCCGCCGTCCCAGGAACCCTTCATCGCGAAGGTCCCCGCCAGCCCGGCCGGCGAGCCGTACGCGACGATCGCGCGCCCGCCGTCCACGTACGTGACGCCGCCCGGGTTGATCACGTCGTAGTCGGGCGCACCGACGATCACGTCGGCGAAGCCGTCGCCGTTCACGTCGCCGGCGCCCGCGACCGACTGGCCCAGGTGCGCGCCGACCTGGCCGCCGCTCAGCGAGGACACGGGCGAAGCGGACAATCCGCCAGCGCCGCCCAGGTAGACGTAGGCACGGCCTTCGTCGGCCAGCGGCGCGGCGGGGTTCTCGGCGTTGAACGCGCCCACGACGAGGTCCGGGTAGCCGTCCCCGTTCACGTCGCCGGCCGCGCCGACGGCGCTGCCGAAGTAGCCGCCGGGGTCGGGGCCGGTGAGCGTCAGGTTGGGCCCGCTGGTGGAAAGCCCCGACGGCGAGCCGTACCAGATGCGCGCCTGGCCCGTGCTGCCCGCCGCGAAGTGCGCGCCGACGATCACGTCGGAGTAGCCGTCGCCGTTCAGGTCGGCCCCGGCGAGCGCGACTCCGAGCTGCTCGTTGTTCGCGCCGTAGGCGTACCAGTCGGGCGCCGCCGACAGGCCCGTCGCGTGGCCGTAGAAGAGCTGCACGATGCCGTTGTTCACGCTGCCGCCGACGAGGAAGTTGTACCAGGTGGGCTCGCCCACCAGGACGTCCTCGTAGCCGTCGCCGTTCACGTCACCGGCCGAGGCCACCGACCAGCCGAGGTTCGGGTTGTCGATCGCGATCTGCGTGAAGCTCCACTGCGGCGCGCTCGCGGGCGCGCGGCCGCCGCCGTAGTGCACGAGCACCTGGCCCTCGCCGGACTCGCCCGACGTCCAGCCCGGGTTGCCGGCGAGCAGGTCGCTCATGCCGTCGCCGTTCACGTCGCCCGCCGTGACGAGCGGCGCGGTGGCCGGCGGGTACGCGAAGTACTGGTCGATGTAGAGCCCGCCCGAAGTGCCGCGGGCCAGGTAGCGGCCGCCGGTCACGCCCACGAGCAGGTCGGGGCGCGAATCGCCGTCCACGTCGCCGGCCGGTGCCAGGGTGACACCCATCTTCGCGCCGGGCACGCCCGACGATTCGAACCACAGCAGGTTCGCCACGGCGGTGTCGGTGCCGGCCGCGGTGCCGCGGAAGGCGAACGCCATGCCCGCGTCGGTGCCGTACGTGTCGTCACCCGGCGCACCGACGGCGATGTCGGCGTAGCCGTCGCCGTTCACGTCGCCCGCGGGCGCGACCACGGTGCCGAAGCCGCCGTTCGTGTGCTGGCCGAAGAGCTTGGTGCCGTAGTTGATGAAGCCCATGCCGGCGATGCCGCTGACCGTCGGCAATCCGGTCGCGGCGCCGTACTGGATGTACACCGCGCCTTCGCCGGCCGCGAGCGAGGCGCCCGGGGCGCCGATCACGATGTCGTCGTAGCCATCGCCGTTCACGTCGCCGGCGCCGGCGACGGACGTCCCGACCCGGGCATTGCTGCCGGTGGCGTAGCAACCGGTGAGGTACCACTGGTTGCTCGCGCTGATGCCGCTCGCCGAGCCGTAGAGCACCTCGGCGCGCCCGGCGAACGTCGCCGCCGCGCAGGGAAAGGCGTAGTCGAACTCCGGCTGGCCGAAGATGAGGTCGGCGTAGCCGTCACCGTTCACGTCGCCGGCGGGCGCCGCCGTGAGACCGGGGTTGAACCCGGTGAAGTGGTTCGTGAGCTGGTTGTAGTTGACCAGGTCCACGCCGGAGGCCGTCCCGAAGTAGAGGCGGACGGTGCCGCTGCCCGTCCAGAACATCGTGAGATCGTCGCGCCCGTCGCCGTTCACGTCGCCCGCCGGCGCGATGATCGCGGCCGCCGGCAGGTTCGTGACCGGGTAGCCCGCGGCGAGGGCGGGCCCGGTCGCCGAGCCGAGGAACACGTAGAGCGCCGTGTTGAACGAGTTCAGGTCGCCGAGCGCGGCGAAGTCGCTGAAGCCGTCGCCGTTCAGGTCGCCGACCGGCTGCACGGCCAGGCCGAGCTTGCGGTTCACGACGTTCGACTCGAAGGACCAGTTCGCGGTCGCGCTCACCTGCTGCGCGGCGAGCGGCGCGGCGCCGGGGCGCGGCGCGGGCGCGGGGGCCGGGGCGGTGGCCGAACCCAGTTCGGCCCACGCGGGCGAGACGGGCGCGGGCTCGCCGAGCGGCGGCAGGAACAGGTCGGCCGGGGAGCCGGCGAGCGCGGGCGTCGCCGCGAGGATCGCGAGCGCGACGGCGCAGAGGGCCCCGCGGTGCGGACGGATGGAACGGGCGGGGATGGGCATGGGGCCTCCAGGGCGGACGGGAAGTGGGGACGGGAGGACGGAGCCGCCGGGCCGGGAGCCCGGGTGACCACTGGAACGCCCGCTCGAAGCCGATGTCACGCGCGCGCCTCGCGTCGATGGGCGCTCCGCCGAGCCGGGGCCCGCTGGCACGCGGCGTTGCAGCTGGAACGCGCGGTTGCACCATCGCGATTCAGCGGCGCCCGGGCGGGCGATCGCCGATCGTGGGCGCGTTGCCGCGCAGGGGGTTGCGACTGGCACCGGGATTGCCGTTCGCGGGGCGTTCCCGCCGTTCCCACGCACTCCGGAGGTCGCTCGATGCGCCTGCCGATTCTCGTCGCCTCGTTGATCGCCGCCGCGACCGTCGCGGCCCTCCCCGCTTCACCGGCCCGGGCCGCGCGCGCCGACCGCGACCCGCAACCGGTCTACGTCGTGCTCGCCGATTCCGTGCAGGGCACCCTCGAGAGCGCCACCGAGTCGCTGCGCGGCGCCGCGCTCGCGCGCGGCTGGCAGGTCGTCGCCGTGCACGACGCGCCGCTCGACCGCGCCACGTGCCGGTTCCGTGCGCGCGTGCTCGTGCTGGACGACCCGGCCTATTCGGCGCGCGTGCTCGCGCACGGCCCGCGAGCGGCGTTCGCGCTGCCGGTTCGGCTGCTGCTCTTCGAGGACGAGGAGGGCCTGCACGTTTCGACGGTCAACCCGCGCGCGCTCAACCGCACGATCGTGGCCGAGAGCGGCTTCGAGGACGCGTCGGAATCGCTTCTCCGCGAGCTCGGCGCGCTCGCGCGCGCGTCGCTGCACGCGACGTTCGTGACGCGCGGCTACGGCCAGGTGCGCGAGCGCGGCCTGATCGGCCGCACGATGGGCATCATGGCCGGCGGCCCCTTCCCCGAAAAGGTGCACGAGCTGGTCTCGCGACCCGGCGGCACGCCCGCCGACGTGCAGCAGCTTGCGGGTGACGTGTGGCGGAACCTCGAACGCGGCGGCCAGGGTCGCTGGCAGGTACGGGGCGTCTACCGGCTGGACCTCGCGGGCGGGAGCGTGGTCGTGATCGGCGTCGCGGGCGACGCGATGGAGGCGAAGTCCTACGCCATCGTGGGCGCCGGGAGCGATGCGCATCGCGCGAAGTTCGCCTGCCCGGGGCTCGCGCACGCCGCGGCCTACCCGATCGAACTGGTCGTGTTCACCGAAGGCGGCCGGGCGCGCGTGGGCGTCGTCGAGGGCATGTACCGTATGAAGGTGTTCTTCGAGGACGCGGGCAGGATGAAGTTCGCCGCGAACATGAGCATGCCCGGCTCGATCGAGGACGAGATCCGCGGGCTCGTGCAGGCGGGGCTCGTCTCCGCGAAGTAGCCCGCGCGTGGCGCCGCGGCGGCCCCGGGCGGTCGCCGCGGCGCCCGCGCCTACGGGCCCTGCTGGACGACCGCGGGCAGGTTGGCGAGGACGCCGATCTCCTCGGGCCGCGTGCGGTCCGACTTGACGCAGACGAGCAGCCGCGTGCCCGTCGAGTCCGGGTCGAAGCCCGCGCACGCCCCGGTGCTGAAGAGCCGCCGCATGGGCCACGCCGTCGGCGGCCGGCCGTGCACCACGGTCATCTCGTAGAACTCGTTGCCGGTCGTGTGGAAGAAGAGCCGGGGCGCCGAGCGCGCCCAGCGGGGGCGCATCGCGCCCTCGACCGGCAGCACGTACCGCTCGGACGTTCGCCGGTCCACGAAGTAGAGCTGCTTGCGCCCGGAGGCGTCGCTGTCGTACGCGAACCAGTGCAGGTCGGGCGAGAGCGCACCCCGCATCTCCATGGCCGCGGTGCGGGCGACCGGGACCGCCCGCCCGTCGCGCAGCTCGTACGTGTTGTAGCCGGTACCGGGCTCGAAGCGGTCGAAGCTGACCAGGTTCCC
>CAZIXL010000180.1:0-6509 GCA_964542885.1 uncultured bacterium | reverse complement strand
GTCGGCGGCGGCGCGGGCCGCCGCAACCGCGGGGGGAGCGGGGCGAGCCGTGGCCGAGGCGTCGAACTCGGGAAGCGGGCCGGCGAGGGCCCGGGCGGGGGCCAGGAGCGCGAGGAGCGCGAGCAGGATCGGGGAGTGGCGCACGAGGCCTCCGAGAGGATGGATGTCGCACACGAGTGGCGTGCGCGGCGACGAGGCGGATGACCGCAGGATCGTACGGCGCGGCTCGCAGGCGCCTCAAGACCGAAGGTCCGTGGAGACGGTCTGCGCGGCGCCGACGCCGGCGACGTCGCCCGCGCCGGCACGCTTCGTTCGATCCGCCTCAACTTTCGACAGCGATACCCATCCTCGACGCGTGCGGCGATGCGATATCCCTACGAGCGCGACGCTCGCCGCGCAGATTGCGATTGACGCGACGTCCGTGGTCCCGACTATCTTCCACGCGGCTGCAGTGGAGCCCCGTCCGGCGCGGGGCCTCCGCCGGCCGCGCCCGGACCGCCGCAATCGAACCGGGCCTGCGCCGAACCCACGATCGCGCCGGGCCGACGGAGGTTGCCCATGATCCGTAATGCGACCACGCTTCGTCTCGCCCTCGCCGCCATCGCGCTCGTCGCGTGGGCGGGCACGTCGCTCGCGCAGGTCACGTCCGAGCCGCTCGGCACGTTCGCGGGCTACACGACCTACGACCGCGTCACGCAGACTTCGCAGTTCGAGCCGGTCGCCCCGGCCGTGACCGCGGCGACGGTGATCTACGACAACTCGTCCTCGACGGCGCTCTTCGGCTTCACCTCGACCGACCTGCTGGCCGTCTGGGGCGACGAGCTGTTCACGACCGGTCTCGGCACGCTGTCCTCGATGAAGCTCACGATCTTCAACTCCGGCTCGAGCGCCGGGCCGCTGCTCACCGCGGTCGTCGGCGTGAGCTTCTACGATGGCAGCACGTTCGCCCCGCTCGGCGGCTTCACGGCGAACTTCAACTTCGGCACGGGGCTCGCGGCCGGCTTCTACACGGTCGGCAGCATCACCGGGCTGGACCCGCTGCTCATCGACCTCAACACGACCGACGTGATCGTCACGCAGACGATCGTCAGCAAGACCGGCGCCGCGAGCCGCATGGGCGTCGTGTCGCTGGACCCGCCGTCGGTGGGCTCGAGCGGCGCGGACATGTACATCAGCGCGACGACCATCGGGCCGGCGGGCTGGTACACGTCGGGGTCGGGCAACGCGAACCCCGGCTACCAGGTGGCGGTCACCTCGGCGCCGGTGCCCACCAGCAAGTCCACGTGGGGCCGCGTGAAGAACCTGTACCGCTAGCCGTTCCCGCCACGGCCGCGTGCCGTGGCCGCAATGCGGAGGACCCGGCGCGAGCGAATCGCGCCGGGTCCTCTGCGTTGCACCTCGCGGGGCGGCTACTGCACCTGCCTGGCCGCCGCCTCGATCCACTGCGCCGTGTAGTCCTGGCCACCGTAGCCGGCCTGCATGACGTAACGGCCCGTCGCGGGCGACATCACCACGAGCGTCGGGAACGCCTCGATCTTGAAGCGCTGCTGCAGCTCGGCGATGTCCGCCGGGTTCGTGCCGGTCTCGCGGTAGCGGTCCACGACCGACACCGGGACGACCGCGGCCTGGATACGCCGCGCGTACGCCGGGTGTTCGAACACCTCGTGCTTCATGCGCTGGCAGGGCGGGCACCAGTCGGCGTTGAAGTCGAACATCACGACCTTGTTGTCGCGCTTCGCCTGCTCGAGCGCCTGGTCGACGGGCACCCACTGCACGGCGCCGGTGACGGCCGCGGCCGGCTGTCCGCCGGCCGGCGCGGCCGGCGCGGGACGATCGCCGAGGTAGCGGCCCGCGAGCAGCGCGACCGGGATCAGCAGCAACAGCAGCCAGGAGGGGTTGAACGAGCGGCCCGCGGGCCTGCGCGAGTTCGACATGGAGACCTCCGAAAGGGCGACGGCCGCGGCGGGCGGGGAGGCCCGGGCGCGGGCGGGTTCACGTGCTTGGAGTCGTCGGCCGGCCGAAGGATCCGCTCGCGGCCATTCGGCGGCCGTCCGGGGCCCGATTCTTTGCGTCCTCCATACGTGCGGCGGCCGCCCCCGTGACCGGGCCCTCCTTAATAAGGAGCGCCTCCCGCGTAGCCGGTCAGCTCGACGTACCCCTGGCCCCGCGGGCCGGCGCCCTCGGGTTCCACCCGCACGCTGCCCTCCCAGTACGCCACGCCGCCCATGCTGCGCGCGACCAGCTCCTGGTCCGCCAGCGTCGGGACGAGCCGCAGCGCCAGCCGCGCCGACGGCACCTCGACCACCCAGCCGCTCGGGTATTCGCCGCCGGTGCGCGGACTGCGCCACCGGCCCGAGGCGCGCACGCGGACGTCGTCGAGCGCGAGCCGCCGCACGCGGCCGTCGGCCTCGACCAGCGTGCCGCTCGACGCCGCCGCCAGGCCGCCGTCGTGCCGCCGCAACCGGTAGAGCATGAGCTCGCGGCCGTCGTCGAGCTGGACGCTGAACCAGTCCCAGCCGGCGAGCGAGGTGTCGAGCCCGCTCGAGGTGAACTCGTGGTCCATCCACGACGTGCCGTTCACGGCCAGCGTGTCGCCGCCCACGACCACCCGGCCGCGCGTGGCGAGGCGCATGAGCGAATAGTAGTGGGAGGCCTGCCCGGGCCCGGGTCCCTTGCGGCTCACGCCGTCCTCGCCGTGCACCACGGGAGGCCTGGCGGGGACGAGGGCGAGCGCGAGCGCGAAGTCGGGCGCGGCGCCACGCAGCTCGTGCGTGACGCCGTCCGCCGCGAGCCCGGCCGACGCTTCGCCGAGCCACACGTGGTAGCGGGTGCTGTCGGCCCCGGCGAGGCCGAGCGCCACCCGGCGCGCGGTCTCGAACGAATGGAACGCCCGGCGCGTCTCGTCGGTGAGCGCCAGGTGCTCGAAGACCAGGTCGTGCGCGACCCAGGCCGACGGGCTCGCCGCGCGCCGCTGCGGCAGGCCGACGCGGAAGAACGTCAGCTCGTAGCCGAACGAGCGCCCCGGCGCGGCGAGGTGGCCGGTGTAGTACCACCACTCGATTCGGAAGCGCGGGTGCGAGGCGTGGTCCGCCGGGAAGTGGAACGCCCATGGCCGGTCGGCGCGCAGGAAGCCGTCGGCGTCCGCGGGCGGACCGGCGGGCGCCCCCGCGATCGCGAGCGCGGCGAGCGCGGCGAGCGCGGCCGCGGCGCCGAGCGCGCGCGCCGTCACGTTTCCACCCGCATGGCCTCGGCGGCCACGCGGTCCGACGCGAAGCGCGCCGGCCCGAGCCCCGCGAGCACCGCGGTCACGACCATCAGTGCGACCGCCTGCACGAACACGCCCGGCTCGACCGTCATGCGGATCGTCCAGCCGAACGACTGGCGGTTGATCACGTGCACGAGCAGCAGCGCCAGCACCCAGCCCGCGGCGCAGCCGAGCAGCGAACCGAGCAGGCCGAGGATCGCGCTCTCGACGAGCACGATGCTCCACACCTGCCGGCGCAGCGCGCCCACCGCCCGCAGCACGCCGATGTCGCGCCCACGCTGCAGGATCAGCGCGGTGAGCGTGGTGACCACGCCCAGCACGGCCACGAGCACGGCGATGAACTGCAGCGCGAACGTGATCCGGAACGTCTGGTCGAACACGGCCAGCACGCGGCGGCGCAGGTCCTGGTTGGGCGTCACGTGCAGCACGCGGTTCGGGCCCGCCAGCGCGACGAACGCGTTGCGGACGCGCGCCAGGTCGGCGCCGGGCTCCAGGTAGAGCGCCAGGCTCTCGGTGCGGTCGTCGTGCCACAGCCGCGCGAACAGCCCGCGGTCCATGAGGACCGCGCCGCCCTCGACGCTGTAGTCGTAGAACACGCCCGCGATGCGCAGGGCCACGTCGCCGGCGGGCGCGGGTACGCGCAGCGTGTCGCCCGCGCGCACGCGGAAGCGGTGCGCGAAGCTCTCGGTGACGATCACCTCGTTCCGCGCGAGCGCCTCGCGGAACACGTCGGCGCTCCGCGCGCCACCCAGGAACTCGAGGTGCCCGTAGCGCCCCTGCACCGCGAAGTCGATGCCGACCGCGAACACCTGCCGCTCGCCCAGGCGCAGGGGCGTCGCGCGGTAGGTGTCGACGGCGCGCACGCCCGGCAGCCGGCGCGCCGCGCGCACGAGCGAGTCGGGCAGCGCGGTCGCGGCGAGCGAGGTGCGGTGGCCCGCGGGCTCCACGTACAGGTCGCCGCGCAGCGTCTGGGTGATCCAGGTGTCCACGGTGCGGCGGAAGCTGCCCACCATGATCGTGAGCGCGACCGTCATGCCGACGGCCAGCATCAGCGAGGCCACGACCACGCTCGTGCGGGCCACGAAGTCGCGCAGCGCGCGCGCGCCGAGCGCCCCCACGACGCCGCCCAGCGCCTCGGCCGGGCGCCGCAGCAGCGTCTCGCCCGCGAGCGTGAAGGCCGGCGCGGCGAGCGTGAACGCCGCCACGACGAGGAACGCGGCCGCGAACCCGCCCCAGGGCTGGTGCTCGCGCACGGTCCACGCCACGACCAGGCCGGCCAGGCCGAGCGTCGCGAGCCCGCCGAGCGCCCAGCGCCCGACGGGCAGCCGGCGCGCCTCGAGCAGCATGCCCTGCCGCATCGTGACCCCGGGTGGCGTGTGCGCGGCCTCGAGCGCGGGCGCGAGCGCGGACGCGAGCGCGGTGACGAGTCCAAGCCCGAAGCCGATCGCGTACGTCGGGCCGTCGAGCCGGACCTGGTTCGCGTGCTGGACCAGGTAGAGGTCGGTGAGCGTGCGGCCCACCGCGGCCAGCGTGCCGCGCGCCAGCAGCGTGCCCAGGGCCAGCCCGAGCGCGCTGCCCGTCGCGCCGAGCAGCAGTCCCTCGAGCAGGAAGAGCCGCGTCACCTGGCCGCGCGTCGCGCCGAGGCTGCGCAGCACGCCGATCTCGCGCCGCCAGCGCAGCACGCTCATCGCGACCGCGTTGAAGACCAGGAACATGCTCACGAGCAGCGCGATGAAGCTGAGCGCCGTCAGGTTGAGCGCGAAGGCGGCGACCATGTTCTCGACCTGGCGGGTGCGCGCCTGCGGAAGGTCCACGCTGACGCCGGGCGGCAGTTCCGCCGCGAGCGCGGCCCGCAGCCGTTCGCGCGCGGCGGCGGGCACGATCAGGTCCACGCGGTCCAGGCGCCCGGCGCGCCCGAACACCTCCTGCGCGGTCGCGACGTCCAGCAGCGCGACGTTGCCGCCCATCGCCTGCCGCAGGTTCTCGTCGCGCAGCACCTGCGAGACGACCAGCGGCACCGGCCGGCCCGAGACCAGCACCGTGAGCGTGTCGTCGGCGCCGATGCCCGTACGGTCGGCGAACGCGCCGGTGATCGCGACGGTCCGTGGCTCGACCAGCAGGCGCAGGGCGCGCGCGATCGCGCGCGGGCCCCGGCGCGTCGTGTCGCCCGCGAGCGCCTCGAAGCGCACGAACGGCGCCTCGACGAACGGGTCCACCCCCAGGAACAGCAGCGTCTCGCGGTACTCGCCGCGATCGCCGGTGGGCAGCGGGCCGCCGGGCCGCGGGCCGCCGGGCTTCGCGAGCGCGGAGACCTGCACGACCGGCGCGGCCGCCTCGATCCGCGGGTCGCGCGCGAGCCGGGCGTAGACCGAATCGGGGAAGCCGTCCGACGTGCTCTGCACGACGAGGTTCGCGCGCCCGGTCACGGCGTCCACGGTGTCGGCGAACGACGCGAGCGCGGAGTGGTTCGCGAGCCGGATGCTCACGAACACGGCCACGCCGAGCGCGACGCCCAGCGTGGTGAGCAGCGTGCGTCCGCGCTCGGTCGCGAGCCGGCGCAGCAGCAGCCAGTGGAGCAGCGCGCTCACGGGCCCCCGAGCGAGTCGGCCACGATGCGGCCGTCGCGCAGCTCGATCGTGCGCGCCGCCGCGCCCGCCGCCTCGCGGCTGTGCGTCACGAGCACCACGGTGGCCCCGTGCTCGCGCCCGAGGCGGCCGAGGAGGTCCACGATCTGCTCGGCCGCGCGCGAGTCGAGGTTGCCCGTGGGCTCGTCGGCCAGCACGAGCGCGGGGCCGTGCACGAGCGCGCGGGCGATGGCCACGCGCTGCATCTCGCCGCCCGAGAGCATGTGCGGCCGCGACTCGCGGCGGTGCGAGAGCCCCACCTGGTCCACGAGCGCGTCGGCGCGCGCGAGCGCCGCGCGCAGGTCGCCGGCGGCGAGCAGCAGCGGCAGCGCCACGTTCTCGCGCACCGAGAGCGTGCCGAGCAGGTTGAAGAACTGGTGGACCATGCCCACGCGGTCGCGACGGCGGATCGTCAGCGCGTCGTCGCCGAGTCGCGACAGCTCGTGCCCGTCCACCCACACCTGGCCCGACGTGGGCACGTCGATGCCGGCGGCCAGCTGCAGCACGGTGCTCTTGCCCGAGCCGCTGCGCCCGACGATGGCCACGAACTCGCCGCGGGGACTCTCGAACGACAGCCCGTCGAGGGCGCGGATCACGCCCGTTCCGAGCGCGTACTCCTG
>CAZIXL010000179.1:0-6565 GCA_964542885.1 uncultured bacterium | reverse complement strand
CCTGGCCTCGGCCCTCGCGCGCATCACCGGCTTCGAGGGTGCGATCCGCCACACGGACCGCCGCGACGTCGACAACATCCGCCGCCGCGTGGTGAACATCGAAAAGGCCCGCCGCGCGCTGCGGTGGCTGCCCGAGACGACACTGGAGCAGGGACTGCAACTCACCGTCGCATGGCAGCGCGAGAGGAGCCCGGCAGGCCGAACCCACGCATGAGCCCGACCCGTCCCCCCGGCGAAGGCGAGCCGACGCCGAAGAACCCCGCCGAGATCCTCCGCCAGTCCGAGTACCACCAGCGGTTCCTGGAGCGCACCATGCGTGCGCGCACCGACGACCTGGCCCGGCAACTGCTGGCCGAGGAGTGGCACTACCTCTCGGCGCTCCTGCCGGTCCCCGTCGAGCGCGCGCACGTGCTCGACCTGGCGTGCGGCAGCGGGCCGCACGCGCTCGCGTGGGCCGAGCGCGGCGCGCGGGTGACCGGCATCGACTTCGACCACGCGCTGCTCGAGGCGAGTCGCGCGCGGCTCGAGCGGGGCGCCCCGGCGGCCCCGCCCGCGCGCTGGGTGAGCGGCGACGCGACGCGGATGCCGTTCCGCGACGGCAGCTTCGACGTGGTCTTCTGCAACTCGCTGCTCGAGCACGTGCCCGCGTGGGACCGCGTCGTCTCGGAGTCGGCCCGCGTGCTGAAGCCCGGCGGACTCTACGTGGTGTACACGACGAACCGCAGCTGCCCCTACCAGGTCGAAGTGAACGACTTCCCGTTCTATTCGTGGCTGCCCGGCCCGATCCAGCGCCGCGTGCTCGCGTGGATCATGGAGCACCGCCGCGACATGGTGAACTGGACCGATTTCCCGGCCGTGAACTGGTTCACGTTCCCGGGGCTCGGCCGCGCTTTCGAGCGGGTGGGCATACGGCCCTACGACCGGCTCGACCTCCTGGCGCGCAACGGCCAGTCCGGCCGTCGCGCGCGCGTCGCACGCGTCGTCACGAAGGTCCCGGGGCTCAAGTGGGGCTACTACCTTTACGCGATCTCCATCGCGCTCTACGGCGTGAAGCGCTGAGGGCCGTGCGATGACGTTCGTCAGCGTCGCGTTCCTCGTCTTCATGCTCGTGGTGTTCCCGCTGTACCTGGTGCTCCCGCACCGGGCGCAGAACCGGCTGCTGCTGGTGGCGAGCCTCGTCTTCTACGGCTGGTGGGACTGGCGCTTCCTGGGGCTGCTCGGCTTCACGACCACGCTCGACTGGTGGGTCGGCCGCGGGCTGGACCGCACCGACGACCCCGGCCGCCGGCGCACGCTGCTCCTCACGTCGGTGATCGCCAACCTCGGCGTGCTGGGGTTCTTCAAGTACTTCAACTTCTTCGCGGCCTCGCTGCAGGCCGCGCTCGGGGCGGTCGGGATCCAGGCGTCGTGGACGACGCTGAACATCATCCTGCCGGTCGGCATCTCGTTCTACACGTTCCAGTCGATGAGCTATTCGATCGACGTCTACCGGCGGCACATGTCGAGCTGCCGCGACTGGGGCGACTACGTGACCTACGTGGCGTTCTTCCCCCAGCTCGTCGCCGGGCCGATCGAGCGGGCCGTCGACCTGCTGCCGCGCGTGCAGGCGCCGCGGCGCATCACCGCCGACGGCTTCACGCGCGGGATGTACCTGGTGCTGCTCGGGCTGTTCAAGAAGATCGCGGTTTCGGACGGCGTGGCGCGCTCGGTGGACGCGATCTACAACGCGACGCACCCCGTCTCGGGCGCCGACGTGCGCGTCGCGACGTGGCTGTTCGCGGTGCAGATCTACTGCGACTTCGCGGGCTACTCCGACATCGCGCGCGGCGTCGCGAAGATGCTGGGCTTCGACCTGATGACCAATTTCGACCAGCCCTACGTGTCGGTGAACCCGAGCGAGTTCTGGCGCCGCTGGCACATCAGCCTGAGCAGCTGGCTGCGCGACTACCTCTACATCCCGCTGGGCGGCAACCGCGGTGGCGAGGGCGCCACCTACCGGAACCTGATGACGACGATGGTGCTGGGCGGGCTCTGGCACGGCGCGGCCTGGAACTACGTGCTGTGGGGCGTCTACCAGGGCGGCATCCTGTGCGTGCACCGGCTGTGGTCCGGCGCGCGCAAGTCGGCCCGCACGGCCGCGGCGGGCGGCTGGGTGAGGGCCGCGAAGATCGCGTTCTTCTTCCACGTCGTCTGCTACGGCTGGCTGCTGTTCCGGGCGCACTCGTGGACCCAGATCGTCTCGTTCACCCGGCTCTCGCTGCTCGAGTGGCGGTTGCCGGCGCAGCTGCCGCTGCCCTCGCTCCCCGCGCTCGCGGGCATCGGGCTGGTCGTGCTGCTCGAGGCCTGGCAGGCCGGCCCCGCGAACGGCTCGGCCCGCTTCTACCGCGCGTGGCCGGCGCCCGTGCGCGGCCTGCTCTACGCGGCGCTCGCGTTCGTCTTCCTGCTGGGGCTCTCGAACGCCCCGTCGCAGTTCATCTACTTCCAGTTCTGAGCATGCACGCCTCGAAACGGGACCTGCTCGCCGCCGCCGCCTGGACGCTCGCGTTTCTCGTCCTCGCCGACCTCGCGACCGGACTCGCGTTCCGGATGCCGTCCGACCCGCGCGTGCCGCCGGGCGAGCTCGCACAGTACTTCGACTTCGGCAACTCGATCGAAGCCAAGCTCCGCCGCATGGTGCGACCGACCGACGCCGCGTCCGCGCCGACCGCGACGATCGGCTGGCTCGAGCCCGCCGCGGACCCGCTCGCGATCGAGCAGGCGGGAGCGGGGAAGACGCTCGTGGCCGTCTACGGGCAGTCGTTCTCGTTCCAGGCCGCCGAGGCCATGGAGCGGCAGGACTCGACGCTCGTGTTGCGCAAGCGCGGCGGGCCGGCGGCGCCGCCCTCGCAGGGGTTCGCGCTGTGGCAGGTGGACCGCGCGCGCGTCCACGCCGACGTCGCGATCCTCGGCGTGCTCGCCTCGAGCGTGCGCGGGATCGACGCCGCCACCGCCGCGACGTGGCAGTTCGAGTCGCCGCCGCCCTACACGTATCCGCGCTACCGCGTCGACGCGTCCGGGCGGCTGTCGTCCTCGGGCCCGTACGTGCGCTCGCTCGCCGACCTGCGCGCGACGCTCGCGGACCCGGCGCGCGAGCGCGCGTGGGAGGCCGAGCTCGCCCGCGACGACGCGTGGTTCGAGCCGTCGCTCTGGCGCGCGTCGTGGCTCGATCGCTCGGTCCTCGCGCGGGCGCTGCGCCGCGCGTGGGCGCAGCGCCAGCAGCGGCTGCACCTCGCGCGGATCCACGACCGCCACGGGTTCCGGGAGGACAGCGAGAACCTGCGCGTGTTGCACGCGCTGGTGGCCGACTTCGTCGCGGGCTGCCGGGCCGACGGCACGCGGCCCGTCGTGCTGCTGTTCGAGGACGCCGGCTACGCCGACCACCTCGCCCGCGCGCTCGGTCCTGAACTGGATCGGCTGGGTGTGCCGTGGCTGGCCTCGGACGAGATCGTGGACTCGGGCCGGCCCGAAAACCTGCTCCCGAACGGCCATTTCGTGCCGGCGATGAACGAGCGGCTCGGCGCCGCCCTTGGGCAGCGGGTCCGCGCGGCGCTCGCGGTCCCTCCCGGCGCGGCGCATGCGGCCCCTGGGTCCCCGGGGCGAACGGCGCCGTGAGCAGCGTGGATCCGGCCTGCAAATTGAACGCTGGCACGCCAAAAGGCCATTGAACCCGCTGTCATGGGCTTGCTAATCTCGTGACGCACGAGGGCGCCACGAGGCCCTCGCTCACCGCATGGAGGATCCGAGATCGGTCCCTTGCTAACTGGGTTCGTATCGCAGGACGAGCAGCATCTCGGGCGCCGTTCGGCCCGGATGCCCGGAGTCATCCGGGAAAAGCACCTCTAGGAAGTGACACCTTGGTTTTCCCCCAGTCGCTCGTACTCGAAGGGTCCAGCGCGGTACGTGGACGCATGACTCGAGTTTCGTGAGAGCCGAGGGGCAGGCCGTGCCTCCCGGCTCTTGTCGCAGGGCGACGACAACTGAGAGTCGCACCATCAATGGAGCCCGAAGCTCTCTCGTCCGCAGGCGAAGTCAGGACTGGTAGACCGGACCGGTCCACTTCGACGGAACACCCGGCCAGGGAAGATCTCGTGGACACGACATCGGAGACCGGAACGCCCCGGTCGGCCCGCGGGCCGCTGGGCGTCACCCCCGCGGTCACACGACCGCGCCCCGTGAACGGCACCCCGCACGCGCCGACGAACGGGCATGGCTACGCCAACGGCCACGCCCGACCCCGCGCGTCCGCGCACGGCGTGTGGGCTGCGGGGCGTCCTGCCTCGCCGCCGGCGACGGCGGCCCAGGTCCTGCCTTTCGAAGCCCCGCGCCAGGAGGGCTTCTACCTGCGCTTCGGCAAGCGCTGCCTCGACGTGGCCGGCGCGGCGCTGGCGCTCGTCGTCTCGGCGCCGGTCGTGGCGGTGGTGGCCGCGCTGATCAAGCTCGAATCGCACGGGCCGGTGTTCTACCGGTCGGTGCGCATCGGGCGCGGCGGCAGGCCGTTCGTCTTCTACAAGCTGCGCTCGATGGTGAAGGACGCCGACCGCCGGCGGGACCACATCGCGCACATGAACGAGGCCGACGGCCCGGTCTTCAAGATCGCGCGCGACCCGCGCGTGACCCGCATCGGGCGCTTCCTGCGCACGACCAGCCTCGACGAGCTGCCGCAGTTCTACAACGTGCTCGTCGGGGACATGAGCCTCGTCGGCCCGCGGCCGCCCATTCCGCAGGAGGTCGCCCAGTACGAGCCGTGGCAGCTCCGTCGGCTCGACGTGCGGCCGGGCATCACCTGCCTGTGGCAGATCAGCGGCCGCAGCCGGATCGGATTCCAGGAGTGGATGCGGCTCGACCTCGAGTACATCCGTCACCAGTCGCTGGCTCTCGACCTCAAGATCCTCGCGCGCACGCTGCCCGCCGTGTTGTCCCGGGAGGGGGCCTACTGATCGGAGCGTCCCGCAGCGTCCAGGCGCCCGTGCGGCCGTTCGCAGCCACCGCTTCCGCTCCTCCCGATCCGGCCCTGGTCCGCGCCGTCCTTGCCGCGACCCTCGTGGCGGCGGTCTTGCGATGCTTCCGCCTCGGCCAGCCGAGCCTGTGGATCGACGAGATCTTCACCTGGATGGCCGCCGGCGGGGGCGGCTGGCCGTTCGGCTGGCGCGACCTGCTCGGCGACGTGCACGGACCGCTCAACACGCTCGCCGTGCACCTGTCGATGCGTGCGTTCGGCGAGGTCGAGTGGGCGATCCGCCTGCCGAGCGCGATCGCGGGCGTGCTCACCGTTCCGGCCATGGCGTGGGTCGCAGGCCGCTGGCTGGGCCGGGAAGCGGCGGTGCCCGCTGCCTGGCTCGCGGCCGGGTCGCCGTTCCTGCAGCGCTACGCGCAGGAGGCGCGCGGGTACTCGCTCGTCATGCTCGCAGCGTGCGTGAGCCTCGCGCTCGCGCTCGAGCTGCGCCGGCGGTTCGAGACGCGCTCCGTGCTGGCGTGGCTCGCGGCGACCGTGCTCGGGGCGCTCTCGAACCCCGCGTTCGTGCTCCTGGCGCCGCTCGAGCTTCGCGTGTGGCTGGCGGGCGACCCGGCGACGCTCCGGGCCCGCCGGCGGACCCGCGCGATCGCGGGGGTGCTCGTCGTCCTGGCCATGGTGCCGTTCGTCCCTTCGCTCGTGCGCACCTGGGACTGGCAGCGGCTCGTGCCGGCGCGCGGTGCCGTCGAGGGTGAATCGCCCCTGCGCGGCGACACGACGCTGCATCCGGGCGCGCTCCCGTTCGCGCTCCACGCGTTCGCGGTCGGCTACTCGCTCGGTCCCTCGCTCGGCGAGCTGCGTGCCGCACCCGGCGGGCGCACGCTGGCGCACCACGCCCGCGAGTTGTCGGCGGTCGTCCTGTGCTTCGGGGTGGCCGGTGTGCTCGGCCTGCGCGCCCTGCGACGGCGGGGGCTGCTCATCGAGGCCGCCCTCTGGCTCGCGGGGCCCGCCCTGATCGTGGTTTACTTTGCCGGGCACAACTTCAAGGTCTTCAACCCCCGATACCTCGCCGTGTCCCTGCCGGGTTTCCTGCTGGTCGTGGCGGCCGCACTGGCCGACCTCGGCCCGCGCGGCAGGCGGTTGCTCGGCGCCGGCATCGCGGTGTTGTGGTCGGTCTCGTTGTTCCACTACTTCTTCGACCCCCGCTACGGGCGCGAGGCGTACCGCGAAGCGCTCGCGGCGGTCCGCGCCGGCATCCGGCCGGGCGAGCAGGTGCTGGCGGTCGGGGCGATGGAGCCGGTGGACTTCTACGGGAGAGGGCTTCCGGTGCGACACCTGTGGCTGGGATTCGCCGCGGACTCGGCCAGGCTCGAGTCGCGGCTGGCGGCGGCCCGGGAACGGGCCACCGGGACCTGGGTGGTCCTCAGCCGGTCCGAAGACCTCGATCCCGAGGGTCGTTTCGCCCGGCGGCTGCAGCGCGAAGCACCCCCTGCCGACTACCCGGGCGTCCGGGTCTGGCACCTCGGTGCCACCGGAGCGGCGCCGGGGTCAGCGCCACCGGGACACTGAATCGAA
>CAZIXL010000178.1:0-6566 GCA_964542885.1 uncultured bacterium | reverse complement strand
GCCG
Organism: uncultured bacterium; assembly: GCA_964542885.1. Lineage (GTDB taxonomy): Bacteria > Eisenbacteria > RBG-16-71-46 > RBG-16-71-46 > RBG-16-71-46 > CAIXRL01. The sequence goes on along the minus strand of CAZIXL010000178.1, from coordinate 6,562 downwards.
GCGTCGCTGTGCGAGCAGTGGCGCGCCGAGCTGTGGGAGAAGTTCGAGCTGGACTTCGTCGTCTCGCGCGGGCCCGCCGGGCTCTGGGGCCGCCACCCGCTCGTGATCTCGTCGCTCGAGACCGCGCGCCACGAGCGCCACCGGCGCCGGGTGCGCGGCGCGAACTACGACATGGTCGTGGTCGACGAGGCGCACCGGCTTCGCAACCACCTCACGCTGGGCTGGAAGTTCATCAACGACCTGAACCCGCGCTACCTGCTGCTGCTCACCGCCACCCCGGTGCAGAACGACCTGCGCGAGCTGTACAACCTCGTCACGCTCGTCCGCCCGGGAACGGTCGGGACCTTCTCGCAGTTCCGCCGCGACTTCCTCTCGGGTCACGACAAGCGCACGCCGCGCAACACGCCGCGGCTGCGGCGGCTGCTGCAGAGCGTCATGATCCGCACGCGTCGCACCGACACGCAGCTCACGTTCGCGCCGCGCCACGTCGAGACGGTGGCGATCAAGCAGTCGGCCGCCGAAAAGCAGCTCTACCGCCAGATCAGCGAGTTCGTGGCGGAGGCCGTGCACAGCGAGGCCGGGCAGCCCGGGCGCCCCAACTACTTCACGCTCACGGTGCTGCAGAAGGAGATGGGCTCCTCGTGGTCGGCGGCCGTGGGCACGCTGCGCAAGCTGGCGACGCATCCCGAGGGACTCGACCCGAAGCGCGTGCGCGCGTTCGCCGATCGTGCCGCCGAACTGCGCGAGGACCCGGGCAAGATCCGCACGCTCATGCGCGTGCTGGCCTCGCTCAAGGGCGAGAAGGCGATCGTCTTCACGCAGTTCCGCGCCACGCAGGACGCCATCGTCCATGCGCTGCGCGCCGAAAACGTCACGCACGCGATGTTCCACGGCGAGATGGGCTGGCGCGAGAAGGAGGAGGCGCTCGAGCAGTTCCGCCTGCGCGACCAGGTGCTCGTCAGCACCGAGGCCGGCGGCGAGGGCCGCAACCTGCAGTTCGCGCGCATCGTGATCAACTACGACCTGCCGTGGAACCCGATGCGCGTCGAGCAGCGCATCGGCCGCGTCCACCGGCTGGGGCAGGAGCACCCCGTGCGCGTCGTGAACCTGGTCGCGCGCGGCACCATCGAGGCCTACGTGCTCGAGATCCTCGAGCGCAAGATCCGCATGTTCGAGCTGGTGGTCGGCGAGATGGAGGAGATCCTCGGCACCTGGCAGGCCCAGGTCTCGTTCGAGGACGAGGTCTTCCGCCGCTGGACCGAGTCGCGCAACCCGCGCGTGCGCAAGAAGCGCTTCACCGAACTGGCCCAGCACCTGGTCACCGCGCGCAAGCTCTACCAGCAGCAGCGCGACAACCAGAGCTGGCTCTTCCGCGGCGCGCAGGACCACGAGGACGAGGGCACGTCGTGAGCGCCGCCGTGGCGAAGAAGCGCCGCGCGCCGGCACGCGCGAGGGCGGCGGGCCACATGCCCGAAATCCCGCGCGGCGAGACGGCCGCCGAGCAGCCCGAGTGGCGCTCGTTCGTGGGCCGCTGGCTGGAGCGCGCCGGCTGCCGCGTCGAGGACGCGCCGCGCGGCGACTGGGAGGTCGAGCTCGCGCCGGCGCTCCAGAAGCGCTGGCGGCGCCAGCGCGTGCGGCTCGTGTTCGACCCCGCGCGCCCCACGGTGCCGCGCGGCGCGTGGTTCACGGCGCCGGGCAGCGCCGCGGGCCGGCGCATCCTCGAGGCGGCGCTCGCCGCGCCGATGTTCACCCGCCGCACGGCGCTCGCGCAGGTGCCCGGCGCGCCCGCGACGGGGCTCGCGACCGTCTGCAAGGTGCGCGGCCTCACGTGGGGCCCGCCGCGCCTCGGGCCGGTGCGCTACGAGCGCCGCATGGCGTTCCACGCGGTCATCACGCGCTGGGGCGGCCTGCCCTGGCAGGAGCAGTGGGTCGTGCTGGTGGGCGCCGGCGGCGAAGTGCTGGAGCGCTCACAGGCGCCGCAGGTCCCCGAGGTGCGCCCGCGCGAAGGGCTCTACCAGATGGGCGAGGAGCTCGAGCCCGAGGTGCGCGAGCGCTGGCTGCAGCTCGCCCGGCAGACGCTCGAGGAGCTGGCCGCCGAGCGCGAGCGCGAGTGGGAAGTCTCGGTCGGCCGGCTGCGCGACGCCGAGCTGGACCGGCTCGGCGCGTTCTTCTCGGCCCGCATCGAGGAGGAGGAGGACCGGCTGCGCCGGCGCGTCGGCGGCGACGACCACGAGCTCGACACGGGCGACGCGACGTCGCTCAAGCTCGAGTGGGAACGCCGCGCCGCCGAGGTGCGCCAGCGCTGGGAGATGCGCACGGAGGTGCGCCTGTGGGGGCTCGAGGAGTGGTCGTGGCCCGTCGCCGACCTCGAGCAGGAACTCAAGGCGGGCGCCGTGCATGTCAAGGTCCGCTCGCACGTGGACGTGGCGCGCGGGCGCCCGGCGCTGCCGGCCTGCCCGACGTGCGACCGCCCGGCCGAGATCCTGGTCCGGGCCCGCGGCCACGTGGCCTGCGTGGTCTGCGCCGGGGGCAGCTGACGGCCCGCGCCGCCGCGCGGCTGGCGGTCCCGGCCGGGGCCGGGCCCGCCCGGCTTGACCGGGCTCCCGAGCGGCCGGTAAAGTCGCTGCCGCTTTGATCGTTGGCAGGGGTTTCACCGCCGTTTTCGCCGGAGGTTTCGCTTGTCGCTGGAGTCACGCAAGGGGACCGCGCTCGAGGATCCGGGTGCGGAGCTCGTCGATCGGCTGACCGCCCTGTGGGCGCGGTACGCCCGCATCATCCTCGGGGCGCTCGTCGCCGTCGTCGTCGTCGCGGGCGTGGCCTTCTACACCATCCGCTCCGGGGCGACCCTGGAAGCGGCCGCCTCCGAGAAGCTCGCCTCCGCGAACGCGATGTTCTGGCAGGGCGACTACGATCGCGCGAAGACCGCGGCCGACGAGGTCGCCAAGCAGTACGGCGGCACGCCCAGCGGCATCGACGCCCTGCGCATCGCGGGCGACGCCGCCTACTGGAAGGGCGACTGGAAGGACGCGATCACCGAGTACAAGGCGTACCTCGGCAAGCAGGGCTCGGGGCTGATGGGCAACGTCGTGCGCCGCAGCCTCGCCTACGCGCTCGAGAGCGACAAGCAGTACGCCGAGGCCGCGAAGCTGTACGACGGCCTCGTCGGCGCCTTCGACCGCGAGTCGAGCGCCGAGTTCCTCTCCGCGTCCGCACGCTGCGAGGTCGCGCTCGGCAACGTCCCCGAGGCCGTGAAGCGCCTGCAGCGACTGGCCGACGAGTTCGGCGACACGAGCTATGCGATGAAGGCGCGCGTGCGGCTCGCCGAGCTCCAGGGCCTCACGCACAGCTGATCCCCGAGGCCGGGGCGGCCCCGCCCGGAAGGCCACATGCCCGAAGCCTCCCACGGCGTCGACCTCGTCTTCGTCTGGCACCACCACCAGCCGGACTATCGCCGGCCGCGTGACGGCCGCTCGGTGCTGCCGTGGGTGCGCCTGCACGCCACGAAGGACTACCTCGACATGGCGCTGCACCTCGAGCGCCACCCGCGGCTGAAGGCGACGTTCAACTTCGTCCCCTCGCTGCTCGACCAGCTGGACCACGCGCGCGACGGTGGTGGCGACCTGCTGTTCGACCTGCTCGCGCAGCCGCCGAACGCGCTCGACGCCGAGGCGCGCGCGCTGCTGCAGTCACGGGCCCGCATGGCGCCGCGCTGGGCCCTGGAGCGCTGGCCGCGCTACGAGGCGCTCGTCCGGCGCCTGCGCGCCCCGGCCGTCGCGTCGGACGCCGAGCTGATGCGCCTGGTCACCTACTTCCTGCTCGCCTGGCTCGACCCGCTCCTGCTCGAGGAGCCGGCCGCCGCCGCCGTCGAGGCCGCGTTGGAGCAGGGCCGCGCCGGCTTCGCCGAGCGCGACGCGCTGCTCGCGCTGCACGCCGACGTGCTCGCGCGCGTCGTGCCCGCCTACCGGCGCCTGCTCGAGCGGGGGCAGGCCGAGATCAGCTGCTCGCCCGCGTTCCACCCGATCCTGCCGCTGCTCGTGGACGTGCGCGCGGCCAGGCGCTCGCGCCCCGACCTGCCGCTGCCGGCCGCGGAGTTCACGGCGCCCGAGGACGCACGCTGGCAGGTCGAGCGCGGGCTGGCCCGGGCCGCGGAGGCGTTCGGCGCCCGGCCCGCGGGCATTTGGCCGTCGGAGGGGAGCGTGAGCCCCGAGGCCGCGGCGATCCTCGCCGGCGCCGGCGTGCGCTGGATCGCGACCGACGAGCTCGTGCTGTGGAAGTCCGTCGGCGCGCCGGGCGCGCACCGCGAAGGGCTGTACCGCCCGTGGACCTTCCGCTCGGGCGGGGGCGAGATCGCGATCTTCTTCCGCGACCACGAGCTGTCGGACCGGATCGGCTTCGTCTACAGCACCTGGAAGCCGGCCGAGGCGGCGGCCGACTTCCGCGGCCGGCTCCGGCGCATCGCCGAGGCGCACGCCGCCGCCGGGCTGCCCGGCCGCGCGGTCGTCTCGGTGATCCTGGACGGCGAGAACTGCTGGGAGCACTACCCGGAGGACGGCCGCCCGTTCCTCGAGGCGCTCTACGGTGCGCTCGACGTGGCGCCGGACGTGCGCACGCGCACGCCCTCGGAAGTGCTGGCCGACGGGCCGCCGCCCGGCGAGCTCGAGTTCCTGCACTCGGGCTCGTGGATCGACGCCGACTTCCACATCTGGTGCGGGCACGCCGAGAAGAACCGCGCGTGGGACCTGCTCGCGCGTGCGCGCGCGGCGCTGGTCGCGGCCGGCTGCTCGCGCGAGAGCCACCCGGGCGCATGGGACTCGCTCGCGGCGGCGGAAGGGTCGGACTGGTTCTGGTGGTTCGGCGAGGACAACTTCACGGCCGACAAGTCGTTGTTCGACAATCTGTTCCGATCACATATTCAGGCGATCTATGAGAAGGCCGGCCTGCTCGTCCCGAACGTCGTCCTGGCCCCGATCGCGGCGCGCGACGAGGGCGGGGTGGGGCATCGCGAGCCCACGGGCCTGATCCGGCCCGTGATCGACGGCCGCCTCACGCGCTACTACGAGTGGCACGGCGCGGGCTCCTGGGACACCGCCACCGGCGGCGCCATGCACCGCGTGAGCGCGCCGCTCGCGACCGGCCTGCGCTACGGCTTCGACGAGGCGCGTCTCTACCTGCGGGTGGACTTCGCGGACGAGGGGCCTCCCGGCGACGTGACGGTCGACCTCGAGGTGCTCGCGCCCGTGCCGGCCACGCTGCGCGCGGGGTTTCTCGCGCCCGGGCGCTGGCAGGTCGAGCGCGAACGCGACGGGGTGATCGAGCCCGTCGGCGACGCCGCGCTCGAGGACGTGCTCGAGCTGGCGCTGCCGTTCGAGGCGCTCGGCGCCGCGGCGGGCAGCACGCTCGAGCTGCTCGTCCACTTCGACCGCGGCGCGGAGCGGCTGGAGTCGCTGCCGCCGGGGCAGCCGCTGCGCGTGACGGTGCCCGGCGCGGAGTGGGAAGCGGCGCACTGGAGCGCGTGAGCGCCCGCGCTTCGCCGCGCGTCAGGCGAGGCCGTGGCGGAGCAGCGTACCGTGATCCGCGAGCAGCGCCGCGAGCGGGCCGTCCCAGGCGAGCCGCCCGCCGTCCAGCAGCAGGGCGCGCGTGCACAGGCCGCGCACCAGTTCGAAGTCGTGGCTCGCGACGAGCTGCGTCGCGGGCAGCGTCGCGAGCAGCGCGGCCAGCTCGCGGCGGCCGCGCGGGTCGAGCCCCGAGGAGGGTTCGTCGAGCAGCAGCAGGCCGGGTCCGCAGGCGAGCGCGCCGGCGAGGCATGCGCGGCGCTTCTCGCCCGACGACAGGTGGTGCGGCGGTCGGTCCTCGAGCCCGCCGAGGCGCACGGCGTCGAGCGCCTCGCGCACCGCGCGCTCGACGCGCTCGCGCGGCCAGTCCCGCGCCTCGGGGCCGTAGGCCACGTCCTCGCCCAGCGTGAGGCCGAAGAGCTGGTCGTCCGGGTCGGCGAACACGATCCCCACGCGGTCGCGCACGTGGCGCAGCCCGCCGGCGGCGAGGTCGGCGCCGTCCACCACCACGCGGCCCGGCCGGTCGTGCCGGTGCGCGTGCGGCTGCGACCCGTGCTCGTGCAGGTAGCGGTGCTTCTCGGGCAGCAGCCCGGCGAGGTGGAGGAGGAGCGTCGACTTGCCGGCCCCGTTCGGGCCCAGCAGCGCCACGCGCTCGCCCGGCGCGAGCGCGAACGTGACGTCGGTGAGCGCCGGTGCGCCGTCGGGGTAGTGGTAGTGGAGCCCGGCGACCTCGACCGCGACCGCGGGGGCGCTCATCGTTCGGCACCGCGCGCGCGGCGCGCGCGCTCGACCGCCTCGGCCCGCTCGAGCGAGCGCAGCAGCAGCGCGGCGACGAGCCGCCCGAACCCGCGCGTGGTGCGCCGCGGCGAAGCGGCGAGCCGCGACCACGCGCCGCGCGACGGACGCCGCGCTTCGCGGGCGCGCAGCATCGCCAGGACCTGCCGGGAGACCACCGAGAGCCCCGCGAGCGCGTCGGCGGCCACGTCCACGAGCCGGGCCGGAACGCGCAG
>CAZIXL010000177.1:0-6580 GCA_964542885.1 uncultured bacterium | reverse complement strand
GCGCGCCGGGGGGCGCCGCCGGCCGCGCGCCCGCCGCCCCGGTCGCGGACCTCGGCGCGGGCCGGCCCGCGCACGTCGAGCCGGCTCCACGCGGGCAGCAGCCCGCGCGCGTGCGCCGCGGCGCGCACGCGCGCGGCGGCGATCGGCCCGGCCGCGAACGCGGCGACGGCGCCGAGCGCGACGAGGGCCGCGAGCAGCGCGAGCGCCGGCCGGATCAGGGCTTTCGGGTGCATGCGTCGCGGAGACTACCCGCGCGGGCGCGCCGCACGCCACGGCCACGAAGCACCGGGGCCCGGCGCGCGTGGCGCCGGGCCCCGGGAATCCGGAACGCGCTTCAGGAGACGGCGGCCGCGCGGGCCTCGGTCCATTCGCGCCAGAGCGCCGGCGCGTCGTTCACGAACGAGGTGTGGCGGGGCACCCAGCCGAGCTCGCGGCGCGCCTTCGCCGACGTGACCTGCGCGTCGTTGAGGAGCGCCTTGCCGTACAGGCCCAGCGTCTTCACGACCTCGTCGGCCGGCACGGAACGCGCCTTCGCTCCGGCCGCGGTCGCGGCCGCCTCGGCCAGCTGCCGCACCGTGTAGCGCGACTCGTCGCACAGCAGGTAGCGCTGCCCGCCGGTGCCGTGCTCGAGCGCGAGCGCGTACGCCTCGGCCACGTCCTCGCGGTGCACCATCGGCCAGTGCTGCGAGCCGTCGCCGGGGTACGAGATCGTGCCCCTGGCCTGGGCCTCGGCGAACCAGCCGCCGAGGATGCCGCGGTGCTCGCCGTACACCATGCCCGGGCGCAGGATCACGGTCGCGACCTCGTGCGCCGACAGGTCGATCGCGATCTCCTCGTGTGCGGCGCGCCACTGCACCAGCTCGAGCGGCTTCGGCGTCGCGGTCTCGTCGATCACGGCGCCCTCGCTCGGGCCGGACACCCAGATGCCGCTGGTGTACAGCACGCGGCGCACGCGGCCGTCGAGCGCGGCGACGCGGAAGGCTTCGAGCGCGTGGTGGTCGGCCTCGGAGGCGCCGGTGCTGGCGTCGAACGCCGCGTGCACGACGCTGTCGCAGTTCTGCAGGACGCCGAGCCAGGCCGCGTGGTCGGCCAGCTCGCCGGTGACGGCCTTCACGCCCAGCTTCTCGAGCGCGGCCGCGCCGGCCTCGGTGCGGGTCAGTCCCGTCACCTCGTGGCCCGCGCGCGCCAGGCGCGCGGCGATGGCGCTGCCGAGGTAGCCGGTCGCTCCGGTGACGAAGATTCGATGATTGCTCATGGCGGACTCCCAGGGGCCGTGTCGCCGATGGTCTCGGCCATCGGCCGCCGGCCGTGAAGCGGAATTCGGGGCGCGGTCGCTGTGCCTGCTCGTTCAACGCTCCCGATGCGGACTTCTTCCCGCCGGGGCGTCAGGTCGCGGACAAGCTTCGTCCGCGGCTTCGGGCGGCGGATCAGCGGCCGCGATACGTGCAGCGGGCCGTGCAGGTCTCGTGGACCGTCACGGCCGAGAGATGGGGCACCAGCGGCTGGAGGCGGTTCCACAGCCAGCCGGAGAGCACCTCGGAGGTCGGGTTCTCGAGCCCGGGCACGTCGTTCAGCAGCCGGTGATCGAGCTCCTGCTTGAGCACCGGTTCGACGCGCGCGGTGATGTCGCCGAAGTCGACGAGCCAGCCCATCTGTGGATCCACGTCGCCCTCGAGGGAGACGTCGATCCGGAACGAGTGGCCGTGGACGCGGGCGCACTTGTGTCCGGGCGGCACCATCGGCAGGCGATGGGCCGCTTCGAAACGGAATCGTCGGGTGAGTTCGACGCGCAAGGGCGGTCAGTCCTCGGGAGTGGAAACGTAGCGCGTGGGATCGGGGATCCCGGCGGCGCGGAAGCCTTTCGCGCGGAGCCGGCAGGAGTCGCAGGCACCGCAGGCGCGGCCGTCGGGCGCGGGATCGTAGCACGAGTGCGTGATCGCGTAGTCCACGCCCAGCGACGCGCCGAGGCGGATGATGCCCGCCTTGTCGAGCGTCATCAACGGCGTGTGCACCGTGAAGCGAGCGCCCTCGGTCCCGGCGCGGGTCGCGAGGTTGGCGAGCGCCTCGAACGCGTGCACGAACCCGGGCCGGCAGTCGGGATAGCCGGAGTAGTCGATCGCGTTCATGCCCGCCACGAGGTCGGTCGCGCCGAGCGTCTCGGCCAGCCCGAGCGCGATCGCCAGGAAGACGGTGTTGCGCGCGGGCACGTACGTGATCGGGATCGCCGCGGCCATCTCGGCCTCGTCGCGGCCGCGCGGCACCGGCAGGTCCGCGGTGAGCGCCGAGCCGCCGATCGCCGACAGGTCCACGCGCACGACGCGGTGGTCGCGCGCGCCGAGCGCGGCGGCCGCGCGCGCGGCCGCGTCGAGCTCGACGCGGTGCCGCTGGCCGTAGTCGAACGCGAGCGTGGTGCAGGCGAACCCGCGCGCGCGCGCCCACGCCAGGCAGGTCGTCGAGTCGAGCCCGCCCGAGAGCAGCACCACCGCGGGCCGGCTCACACGCCCCTCCGCGCGCCCCACAGCCAGACGTGCAGCCGCGCGCCGAACCGCAGGCCCTCGCGCTTGCACGTTTCGGCCAGCGCGAGCGCGTGCGCGCGCACGGCCGCGTCGGTGAGGCCTTCGGGCATGAGCACCACGCGGCGGCGCGGCAGCGCGTGGTCGTGCACCAGGCGCAGCGCGTCGGCGGTGTCGGGGTCGTCGCCCACGACGAGCTTGAACGTCGTGTTCGGATCGGCGGCGAACGCGGGCACGTGCGCCCACGTCTCGGTCCAGCGGTCGGTCGCCGACGGCAGCTTGGGCGAGCAGTTGTAGGCGAGGCGCGCGTGCGCGAGCGGCGGCGGCACGAGCCCGCTGGTCTCGACCTCGACGTTCGGCCACAGCCCGAGCGCCGCGGTGAGCAGCTCGCGCACGCCCTCGTGGGCCAGCGGCTCGCCGCCCGTCACCACCAGCAGCGGCGATTCGCCGAGCGCGCGCAGGCCCGCGAGCACGCGGTCGAGCGGCTCGGCGTCGCCGCCGGCCGCATCCCACGTGTACTTGCTGTCGCACCAGCGGCAGCCCACGTCGCAGCCCTGCAGGCGCAGGAAGTGCGCGGGCGTCCCGGCCGTGGGGCCTTCGCCCTGGAGCGACAGGAAGCGTTCGGCGATGCGCAGCCGCGTGGCGGTGGCGGATGCGTTCACGCGCGGCGGGGGGCGCCGGCCGGGGCGCGGCGCGCGGCGAATCGGCTGGCGTTCGGGGCGCCCGGGTGGTGCATGCGAGGTCCTCCGCGGCGCCCGCGGGCGTGCGAGCGCGTCAGTGCCCGGATCCGCGGTGGAGGTCGAACTCCTTGCCGCAGTTGAAGCACTTCCAGTGGTAGGTGTCCTGTCCGGACGGCCAGGTCACCCAGTCGTGGCGGCCGCATCCCGGGCACGAGATGCGCACGCGCTCGGGCGTCTGCGGCGAGGCGGGAGTGTTCGTCATGGCGCCTTTCGGGTGCGAAGGGTGGTCGGATGGACGCGGGAGTATAGCCACCCGCGCGCGGCCCGCGAAAGCGGGCCTCAGGTGCCGGCCGAAGGTGGCGCACCCGCGCCCGGCGTGCCCGCGGCGGGCTCGCGCAGCAGCGCCGGGAGCTGCGCGACGAACGCCGAGCGCGGCAGCGCGCGGTCGAGCCCGGCGGCGAGCGCGGCGTCGCGCACCGCCCGATCGACGTGCGAGAAGAACCCGACGAGCGGCACGCCGCGCGTGGCGGGATCGGCCTTGAGCGCCCGCAACGCCGCGTGCACCGCGGGGCCCGCGTGCAGGTCGAACAGCACGAGGTCGGGCGGCGCTTCGGCGCAGCGCGCGTGCGCGGCGGCGGGCTCGGCGAACGCGATCGCGGTGCCGGCGGCCTGCGCGACCGCCGCGATCTTCGCGGCGAAGAACAGGTCGGGCACCACGGCGAGCACTCGGCGGGGGGCGGGTCCGGTCATGCGCGGGAGTTCACGGGAGCGCGCGGCGCGCGTCAAGCGCGGGCACCAAACGAGTGCGGCCGCCCCCTGCGCGGGGACGGCCGCCTCGAAGTCGCGCGTGCGCGTCAGCGGTACAGCGTCTTCAGCCGGCCCCACGTCGACGTGCCGGTGGGCGTCGTGCAGTCGGGCGCGTCGAACTTGCCGTTGTTGTGGCCCGTGTAGCCGCTCGGCGGCGACACCGGGTACCACAGGCCGTCCATGAGCGCGGTCAGGGCGAGCCCGCCGCAGAACTGGTTCTGGTACGTGCCGCCGGTGATCCGGTACGAGCCGCGGAACGAGCCGCTCACCGTGCCCAGGCTGCTCTGCGTGACCAGCGTGACGAGCGAGTCGATCGCGCCGCTCAGGATGACCGTGCCGTCGGTGTACGCCGGCAGCGCGAGGCCCGGAAGCGGCACGGTGGCCGTGGTCCACGCGCGCGCGTTCACGGGGCCTTCGTACAGCGAGAAGGTGCCGCCCGTGTAGACGGTCGTGTACTTCATGCCGCTCGAGCCGAACGGCGCCGAGACCGTGCCCTGCGAGACGAGCCCGGACCACACCATCGTGTATTCCTTGGCGGGGTCGTTCGGGTCGAGGCCGGCGAGCGGCGAGCAGAAAAGCGACACGGCGAGCACGTTGGTGAGCACGTTGCCGGCGGGCGAGACGTACCCGGTGTACGCGTTCGGGCCCTCGTACGAGAAGCCGTTCGCGTCCCACTTGAGCAGGATGTTGGTCCCGGTCCCGGACACGCATTGCGCGTTGGCGAGGGGAACCAGGGTCGCGGTCGCCAGCACCGCGATCGTGGCCGCCAACCCGATGATCCTCTTCATGACCTACCTCCCATGGGGGCTGTTCGGGGTGTCGTTCGAGGTTAGCGGTAGAGCTTCTTGATGGCGCCCCAGGTTCGGTGCGCCGTGGGGACGGGGATCTGGACCTCGCCGCTCAACTGGTTCACGTAGCCGTCGGGAATCGTCGCGTTCGGCCGCCCGGCGGTTCCGCTCATCACCCAGCCGTTGCGCTGCGCCGGCGGGACGATGCCCAGTTGCGAGCCTTCGTCGAGGTCGGCCATGCAGTCGAAGTTGCCCTGGTTGACCGTGTAGTCGTAGACGAGCACCAGGTTGGTGACGTCGGCGCCGAGAACCAGCGTGCCGTCGGTGAACGTGGACGGCGACGTCGCGTTCACCGGGTTCACGCCGTAGTCGGCGTTGTGGCTCGCGTCCTCGTAGAGCCGGAAGCGAGCGTGCGGCGCGAAGATCACTTCGAGCACCGAGCCGTCCCAGTAGACCGACGACACCATCGCCTCGGACAGGTGGAAGGTGTGCTCGTCCGCCGGGTTCGTGACGCCGGCGAGCAGCGGGCTCATGGACGTGAGGAAGCCCACGGCGCAGTACTCGTCGTTCAACGCGAGGAAGGGCGTCGGGATGCCGGGGCCTCCCGGCACGGCCGGGTTCACGTAGTCGAAGCCGGTGAACCCCCACAGCAGCTCGCGGTCGGCCGAGCGGGCCGGCGTCGCGAACAGGACGAGGGCGGCGAACAGCAGAAGCAGTGGTTGCAGTTTCCTCATCGAGCACCTCCCGGTGACTTGCCCAACAGCGAAGTCGGTTCTGCCATTTCGTGAGTCCCTTGCGCGGCAGTGCGGCGAGTGGACGCACTCGGGGGGTGCAGTTCACGCGAAAGCGCGTCGATCCGCGCAGGGACGCGACGAAAAAGCGCTCCGCTGGGGTCAGAGCGGTCTTCCATCTTCCTTGTGGCTTGCGTTCGGTGGTCCCTGACTCGCGGGGACCGGCTCGTGGCGAGTATCGCGGAGCGCCGGGAGCGCTGGCAATGGCGCATTCTGCTTCCGACTTCTGGAACGAATGAAAAGTACCGCCTCGCCGGGTTTCTTCCTGCCAAACCGACTCGACCCGGCCTGAACCGGGGCGATCAGAGAACCCGTCGGCCCAGCGCCCGGCCGGCGGCGAGCAGCGCGAGGGTCGAGCCGATCCCCGCGCCCAGCAGCAGGATGCCCGGCGGGAGCTCGACCCCGGTCGCGGCGAGCCCGAGCCAGAAGGCGACCTGGACGAGCAGCAGGACGAGGCCGGCGAGGCGACCCGGCAGGTTGAGCATCGCCCGCGGGTGGCTCCAGGAGGTGTCCGCGAACGCGGCGCCGGTGAGCAGCCCGAGCGCGAGCGAGAGCAGCGCCGGCGCCGAGGCCCACTCCAGCAGCCCGGGCAGGAGCGCGAGCGGCAGCCGGAATCCGAGCGCGACGGCCGCCACCGCCGGCAGCAGCAGGAGCGCGGCGAGCATCGCGACGCCGGCGAGGCGGCCCGCCAGCCAGCGCGCCGGGCCGATCGGCGCGAGATGCGCCCACGCGAGCCCGGCGCGCTCGAGCGCCAGCGCGCGCGCGCCGACTTCGTAGCCGATGCCGACGGCGAGCATCACCAGCATGGCGCGCCCCAGCTCGAGCGCGCCGGCGGGTGCGAGCGGCACCGCGAAGAGCGGCAGCAGCAGCCAGAGCAGCGCGGCGGCGGCGACGTCGGCGGCGACCGACCACTGCCGCGCGAACAGCCGCGCGTCGCGCGCGAGGAACGCCGCCGTGACCGTACGCGCGACGCGCGGGGGCCCGAACCCGCGCGCGCTGCG
>CAZIXL010000176.1:0-6610 GCA_964542885.1 uncultured bacterium | reverse complement strand
CGCTGCGATCCGCCCAACTACGGCAAGCTGCTCGTGTATGCGTTCCCGAAGCAGCGCCTGGTCTACGGGCCGCAGCAGATCGAGTCGCGCATCAACCAGGACACCGACATCTCGAAGGAGCTGACGCTGTGGAACCAGCAGGGCTCGCAGGTCATTCGCGGCAACCTGCTGGTCGTGCCGGTGGACTCGTCGCTCATCTACTTCCAGCCGCTCTACCTGCAGGCGCAGGGCGAGGCGGGACTGCCCGAGCTGAAGCGCATCCTCGTCGCGTTCGGCGACCGGATCTCGATGCAGACGACCATGGAGAGCGCGCTCGCGCACGTGTTCGGCCCCGGCGCCTCGGGCGCGACGGGCGCGGCGACGAGCGCGGCCGACATGCCGGCGGCCGGACCGCCGTCGGAAACGCCCGCGCCGTCCGGCGCGGCGGAAACGCTGCGGCGCGCGGCCGAGGTGTACGGCCAGGCCGAGCAGGCGCTGAAGCGCGGCGACCTCGAAGAGTACGCGCGCCGCATGCGCGCGCTGGGCGAGCTGCTCCGGCAGAAACGCTGACGCGGCCGTCGAGGAGGGAGGACACCATGTGCCGGAACATCCGCACGCTTCACAACTTCGATCCGCCGGCGACCGACGACGAAGTGCGCGCCTCGGCGCTGCAGTTCGTGCGCAAGCTGAGCGGCTTCGCCCGACCCTCGCGCGCGAACGAGGCGGCGTTCGAGCGCGCGGTGGACCGGGTGGCGCTCGCCGCGCGCGAGCTGCTCGATGCGCTCGTCACCACGGCGCCGCCGCGCGACCGCGAGGTCGAGGCCGCCCGGGCGCGGGAGCGCTCGGCGGGGCGCTTCGCCCGTCCGCCAGGCGATGCGGACGGGTAGGCGCGCCCTCGCGCCTCGATTGGCCCTCCGCGCCCCGCGCGCTATGGTGGTCGTGAGGCCCGTCACGCAAACCCCGCCCCGGAGGCGCCATGGCTGAGACTCCCTCGACGATGCTCCCGCTCGAAACGCCGCTGCCGGCGTTCTCGCTCACCGACGCGGTCAGCGGCCACACGGTCACCGACCGCGACGCGGCGGGGGCGAAGGGCACGCTCGTGATGTTCGTCTGCAACCACTGCCCGTTCGTCCAGCACGTGCTCGCCGAACTCGAGCGCGTCGCGCACGACTACCTGCCGCGGGGCATCGGCGTCGTGGCGATCAACTCGAACGACCTCGAGGCCTACCCGCAGGACGGGCCGGGCCCCATGAAGGAACTGGCGGTCGCGCACGGCTGGAAGTTCCCGTACCTGTTCGACGCCGAGCAGACCGTGGCGCGCGACTTCCAGGCGGCCTGCACGCCGGACCTGTACGCGTTCGACGCGCACCGGAAGCTCGCCTACCGCGGACGGCTCGACGAGAGCCGGCCGGGCTCGCCGGCGCCGGTCACGGGCAGGGACCTGCGCGAGGCGCTCGACGCGATCGTCGCCGGTCGCAAACCCGCCGCCGAGCAGCGCTGGAGCATCGGCTGCAACATCAAGTGGAAGGCGAGCGCTTCGCGCTGAAGCGCCGCGCCGGCCGCGAGCAGCGCGCGACCGCTGCCGGAACGAAGAGGGCCGTCCCGAATCCCGGGACGGCCCTTTCGGCATGGGGCGCAGGGCCCGTCGTTACTTGAGCAGCACCACGCGCTGCACCGCGTGCGCGTCGCCCGCCGCGAGGCGGCAGCAGTAGACGCCCGGCGGCGCGGCGCGGCCGCGCTCGGCGCGCCCGTCCCAGCGCACCGTGGTCTCGCCGGCCGCGCCCTGGCCGCGGAACGCGTTCACGCGCTTGCCGCTCGCATCGAACACCTCGAGCTCGTAGGCGCCGGCCGTCGCCAGCGTGAAGCGCAGCGCGGTGCCCGCGCGGAACGGGTTCGGAGCGCCGGGCAGCAGCGCCACGTGCGCGCGCGCCGCGCCCTCGCCGACGCCGGCCACGACGCCCGAGTCCCAGTAGATGTCGTCGATGGCGAACTCGCACGAGGCGCCGTTCGTCTCGAGAATCACGAACTCGTAGCTCAGCATGCGCAGGTCCATCAGCGTGCCGCGCAGCTCCGACACCGGGATCGAGGCCTCGCCCCACTCGCCGTTGCGCACGAGGCCGTAGGCGGTCGTGTTGGCGGGGAAGGTGACGTAGTTCTGGTTCGTCCACACGTCGATGATCCCGATCTTGAAGGTGACGTTCGCCGGGATCTTGATGTGGAACTTGAGCGTGCCTTCGCCGCTCTCGCCCATGGCGAACAGGTTGGTCGGCTGCACCGACATGATGCCGCCGCCGAACCAGCCCTTGCCGTTCGTCTTCCAGCTGATCACGTTCGCGCCCTCGTACGGGGCGATCGTGCCGGGGACGAGCGTGCCCTCCCACGGGTAGACGTGCGAGGTGACGTCGGTCTGCAGCGCGTCCTGGACCGGCGTCGTGTCGGTGAACACGCCGAAGCGGCCGTGCGCCTGCGTCGGCGGGCCGAGGTGCACCTCGCCCTTGCCGTTCCACTGGTACACGCGCACGTAGTCCACGTACATCGTGGCCGGCAACGGCATCGAGATCGGCACCCCGGCGCCGGGATTGCCGAGCACGTAGGCGTCGGTGTACGCGCCGCCGATCGCCAGGTTCGTGAGGAAGTAGAACGGCTGGCGGAACGCGTCGGCGTCGGGGCCGAACGTGTAGGGGTACTCGTACAGGTCGTGCTCGACGCCGCCGTCCACCACGGTGAAACGCATCGAGGTGTCGTCCCAGTACATGCGGTAGACGAGGAAGCGCGCGGAGAGCGGGTTCGCGTAGCTGTAGTAGGGCCGGTCGTAGACGTCCGTCGGGTCGTCGGCCAGGCTCGAGACGCCGAGCGGGTTGCCGGGCCCGACGGCGCCCGCGGAGTAGTGGATCGCGTTGGCGCCGACCATCTGGTTCTCGGTCGAGTTGTCGAGGCCGTTGCCGCCGTTGTGCGTGTCGTGGAGGTTGCGGAACACCTGCTTGGCGCCCATCTCCATCAGGTCCACCTCGCCGCACACGGGCCACTCGGCCGTCTGGGTGCCGAGCATCCAGAACGCCGGCCAGCCACCCACGCGCAGGTCGGGCACGAGCACGCGCGTTTCGATCATGCCGTACTTGACGCTCACGAAGGAGCGCGAGCTGACCTTGCCCGAGGTGTAGTTGAGCGGGTTGCCCCACGCGTCCACGATGCCCGGGCCGGACTCGTTGCGCGCGATGATGCGCAGCGCCTTGTTGCCGGGCTCGCCGGGAACGTCGGCGATCGAGACGTTCGAGGCGCTGTAGTACTCCAGTTCGCCGTTGCCCCAGCCCCAGTTGCCGTTGCCGGTCACCACGAGCCAGTTGTCGAGCGAGTTGAAGTCGTCCTGCCAGAGGATCGGGCCGACCTGGGCGCGCGCGGCGCCGGCGGCGAGCAGCAGGAGGGAAGCGAGCAGCAAGGTGGTCTTGCGCATGGGGGTCTTTCCTGGCCTTGCGTCCGGCCGGGCCGGGCGCATCGGGGTGCCGGGGCGGCGGAAGCGGCCCGGCGTGGGCCGCCCGCGCGAAGGGGAGAATAGGCTTTGTTCGCGCGCCGTACAATGTTAGTTTTCTGGGCGCGGACACGGCTCCTTCGGTCCGCCACCCCGTCCTCGGGGCGTCCCGACCGCTCGCGCCGGCGAAGCCGGCCCGGCCGTCGGAGCGGACCCGGCTCCACTTCCGAATCGCGGAAGGCCGAAGAAGGCGGGGCGTCTCGCTTCCCACGAAGGCAGGCGGACACATGAACACGTTGAGACGACTTCTCGCTGGCTCGGTCTGCGTGCTCGCGATCGCCGCGGCCGCCGGTTCGGCCCCGGCCGCGAACCTGCTCGGCAACGGCGACTTCGAGACCGGCCTGCTGGCGCCCTGGGCGGGCGTCGGCGGCCTCGGCCCGAACGCGACCGTCACGATCGTCGCCGACAACGGTCCCTCGGCGCCCGGCACGCACTGCGCATTCCTCGACAACCACGCCGAGGCGAACGGCCTGACGATGGCGCAGACCACGGGCCCGGGCACCGCGGACATGGGGACCGTCTACTACTCGTACGACCTGAGCCTCGGTACGGCCGCGAACGGCGGCGTGTTCTTCGTCGAGATCTTCGCGCAGAACGCCGTCGGCGCGGTGATCGGCAACGCCGGCCTGCAGGGCAACTACACGCCCGCGGGCTGGACGCACTACAGCGGCTCGTTCAACGCCCCCGCGGGCACCGACCACATCACGATCCAGTTCGAGGCCCCGACGGGCGCGGTGCTGGGCAGCGTGTCGTCGATGAAGGTCGACAACGTGGACGTGCACCAGGACATGCCGGTGCCGACCACCAACTCCACGTGGGGCCGGATCAAGGGCATGTACCGCTGACACGCCGCACGATCCGCAAACGAACCGGCCGCCTCCCCCGCGGGGGGCGGCCGTTTCGCTGGCACCGCATCGCCGCCGATGCGGGCCGGACCTCAGTGGGCCGTGGCCGGGTTCGCAGCCGGCTGGACGCCGTTCCGCGCCATCAGGACGCCCGGTGCCGGCGAGCGCCCCAGGACCAGGTCGATCGCGTCGTCCTCGGACTCGGCGTTCGGGATCACCCCGAACAGGTAGGCCACCTTGAAGAGGACTTCCACGCGCTGCGCGATGCCGGTCAGGCACAGCCGGCCGCCGCCGGAGAGGACCGCGGTGTGGCAGGCGGCGAGGATGCCGACGCCGGCGCTGCCGATGTGCGCGAGGCCCGCCAGGTTGAGGACGAGACCGGTCGGCTCCCTGCGCGCCAGCCGCTGGACGTTCTCGAGGAACGTCTGCCCGTAGGGCGAGCCGTCCAGGACCCCGCCCAGCCTGAGGACCACGACGCCGGGCTCCCCGCACTCGATCCGGTCGACCTTCAACCGCTCCCACTTCGCCATGACGCGCCCCTTTCCCTGTGGAGTGTCGCTGTCGCTGCGTGCGGTGCTGCGCTCGATCCGTGCGTGGGGTTCGCCGGCCTCGTTGCGCCGGCGGGGCGGGTCCGCGATCCGCGCGCTGCGCGGTTTCGGCCACGGGCATCAGCTTCGCATCCCGGGCGCACCGAGATGTTCGCGAGAGGTTTCCGTCTCGTTCACTCCGTGCCAGTTCTCGTCACGGCCGCCTCGCACCCGGGCGATCGAGCCGGCGAGGGCGCGGGGCCTTTTGCACGATCCGGTGACGGCCGCCGGGCGAATCCCGCGCAATGAGAGGGGGAGTGCCCGCGCGGAACCGCGGGCCGGGCGCGCGGTGCACGCCGCGCGCGGTCCATCCCCGAACCCCGGAGAGTGCACACGATGCGCACCACCCTCGCCGCCGCCCTGCTCGTGCTGGGCACGCTCGCCCTGGCCGCCGCGCCTCCCGCGCGCGCGGAAGGCTTCCAGACCGGCACCTGGTACGCGGGCCCGCGGATCTGGATCGGCAACCTGAACGACGCGGTCGCGATCGGCGGCCAGGTCGAGCGCGGCGTCACCAAGCCGGGCGAGTACGGCCCCGGCGTCATCGCCGTGGGCGCCGGGCTCGACTACTACTCGTGGAGCTACGACTACGCGGCCTACGGCAGCTACAAGTACTCGGTCGTGCCGGTGCAGGTGTTCGGCAACTACCACCTGCCGCTGCCCAAGAGCCCGCGCTGGGATCCGTACGCCGGGCTCGGTCTCGTCTACTCGCACGTGAGCGCGTCGTGGGAGGGGAACGCGTTCTCGTCGGGCTTCTCGGCCGCCGCGAGCACCACGGACATCGTGGGCAACGTCGGGGCGCGCTACTTCGTGAACGACCGCTTCGCCGTGCAGGCGCAGGTGGGATTCGGCTACGGCACGATCGGGCTGGGGGCGACCTGGGCGTTCTGACGTACGAGGGGTGAGCACCGGGTCGCACCGGGAGCCGTCGGCAGCCATCGCCGGCGGCTCCACTTTTTCGCGCCCCGCTCGCACTGGCCCGCCGTGGCGCGCGCCGCCGCCGGCGCGCGGCGCGCGCTGCGCCGCGCCCGTCGGGCCGTCGCTCGCGCCGGTCACCCCGCGCCCGACTCCGGCGTGCGGGCGACGCGCGCGCTCTGCTAGCTTGCGGCAGTGGCCGGTTCCATCCCCGACCGCCTTTGCCTTCGCGCCAACAGGGGGTCGTTCCGATGCGATACCACGTTCCGCTCCTGCTGCTCCTGCTCGCGGGCACGGCGCTCGCCGCGCCGGCCACCGCCAAGAACCCCGGGAGTCCCGGGAGTCCCATGCCCGACCACGCCACCGCCACGAACCCGCTGCTCGCGCCATGGACCACGCCCTTCGGCGTGCCGCCGTTCGACCGGATCCGCGAGGAGCACTTCCTGCCGGCCTACCGCGCTGCCATCGCGATGCACACCCGCGAGGTCGAGGCGATCGCGAACGCGAAGTCGGCGCCGACGTTCGCGAACACGATCGTCGCGCTCGACGAGTCCGGCGACGTGCTGAGCCGGATCGGCATGGTCTTCGGCGGCCTCTCGTCGGCCGAGACCACGCCCGGCCTGCAGGCGATCGGGCGCGAGGTCGCGCCGATGATGGCGGCGCACGGCGACGACATCGTGCTGAACGCGAAGCTCTTCGCCCGCGTGCGGGCGGTGTGGGAGCAGCGCGAGCGGCTGCAGCTCGATCCCGAGCAGGCGAAG
>CAZIXL010000175.1:0-6611 GCA_964542885.1 uncultured bacterium | reverse complement strand
CGCGCCGAGGTCCGCGACCTGGTCGTCGTTCGCGCCGCCGGTGGCGACACCGTGCTCGCGGCGCGCGCCGGCGCCGCGGCGCTGCAGCTGCCGCCGCTGCTGCTGCTGCGCGCGCGGCCGGCACGCATCGAGCTCGAAGGCGTGGTCTTCCGCCTGCCGCCGCCGGCGGCCGCGGACGTGGACACGCTCGTGCCCGAGGCCGAACGCCGCGCCGGCGACGTCGCGCCCGTCGTGCGCCAGCGCGCCGACGCGCTCGTGCGCGCGCTGCTCGTCCCCGCCCGCTCGCTGCCCACGCTGCGCGTGAACGACGTCGAGGTCACGCGCGGCGGCGGGCCGCTCATGACCGTGAAGGCGCTCGCGCTCGACCGCGACGGCGCGGCGACGAACGTCGCGCTGGCGGGGACGTGGCACGGCGAGGACGACGTGCCGTTCGACCTGCTGGTGAGCTGGCGCAGGGACGACCGGCTCACCGCCCGCGCGCAGTTCGACGTGCCCGATCCGCAGCGGTCCGCCCCCGAGCCGCTCGTGCTCGGGTTCGAAGGCCGTGTCACGCAGGACGCCCGCGCGCACGAGGTGCGCATCGCGGAGGGCTCGACGCTGCGCGTGGGCGACGACGTCGAGGGCGCCGTGCATGGGCTCGTCGCGCGCTCGGGGCCGCGCTTCCGGTTCGACGTCGCGCTCGACGGGCTGACCGAGAAGCGCCTGCTGGCGAGCGTGCCGCGCGTGCTGCTCGGGCCGCTCGCGGGGCTCGAGCTGCGGGGCTCGTTCGACTGGCATGCCGGCGCCGACCTCGACCTGTCGAAGCCCGACAGCGTGCGCTTCCACGCCGACGTGATCCCGCACGGCCTCGCGCTCGATCCCGCGCTGTCGCGGCCCTCGCCGGCCGCCATCGCGGGTCCGTTCACCGCGCGCATCCTGCTGCCGCGCGGCCGCGTGGCCCTGCGCGAGCTGTCGCCGGCGAACCCGCACTACCGGCCGCTCGACCGCATCAGCCCGTACCTGCGCGACGCCGTCGTCACGAACGAGGACGGCGGGTTCTGGACGCACCGCGGGTTCAACACCGAGGCGATCGGGCTCGCGGTCGCGGCCAACCTGCGCGCCGGAGCGTACAAGCGCGGCGCGGGCACGATCACGATGCAGCTCTGCCGCAACCTGTGGCTCGGGCACCGTCGCACGCTCGCGCGCAAGGCGCAGGAGGTGGCGATGGCGTGGATCGTCGAACACCTGACCGGGGTCGCGAAGGAGCGGTTGCTCGAGGTCTACCTGAACGTCGTCGAGTGGGGCCCCGACCTGCAGGGCGCCGACGAGGCCGCGCGCTGGTTCTTCGACACGGACGCGGGCTCGCTGACGCTCGAGCAGTCCCTGTTCCTCGCGACGATCCTGCCCAGCCCCTCGAAGTGGCGCTGGCGGTTCGCGTCCGACGGCACGCTGCGCCCGTACGTGCGGGCGCAGATGCACTTCATCGCCGGCAAGATGGCCGCGAAGGGCCGCCTCGATCCGGCAGCCGTGCCGCCTGCCGAGGCGATGCAGGTCGAGTTGCGCGGCCCCGCGCGTGCGTCGTTCGAGCAGCTCGCTCCCGCGGACTCGGCGGCGGCCCCGGCCGCGCCCGACGAGGACGGCGGGGAGCCCGCGTGAACGCGAGGCCACCGAAGCGTCCCGCGAAACGCGCGCGCACCGCGGCCGCCGCACCCGCCCGGCGCGCGGACGCGCGAGCGCCGCGCTGGCTCGAGACGGCCGCCTGGCTCTCGCCGCTCGCGGCCGCGGCGGTGCTCGCCTGGTCGCTGCGCGGAGCGCCGCTCGGCGTGCCGGTCGCGGACGACTTCGAGTTCCTGCGCCGGGCGCTGCTGCCCGGCGGCGGCGGGCTGCTGGACTCGATGGGCGCGAGCTACTACTGGCGGCCGCTCTCGCGGCAGCTGTGGTTCCCGCTCGTGGGCCCGCTGCTCCTCGTGGCGCCGGGCGTGGTCGCCGCGATCCACCTGGCGCTGCTGGCCGCGCTCGCGTTCGTGCTCGCGCGCATCGCGCGCCGCTGGCTGCCCGCGCCCGGCGCGGCCCTCGTCGGCGCCGCCGTGCTCGCCACCGAGCCCGCGCGCGTGCTCGTCACCTGGCCGAGCGGCGACCAGCACCTGCTCGCGACGCTCGGGCTGGCGCTCGCGGCGCACGAGGTGCTGGCCGGCCGGCGCGTGACCGCGGCGCTCGCCGCGCTCGCGGCGGCGCTCGCGCACGAACTGGGCGCGCTCGCGTTCGGCTTCGTCGCGATGGGCGGGCTCGTGCGCCGGCGTGGCCGCTCCGCCGCGCTCGACGTCGCGCTCGGCGTCGCGTTGTTCGTGGCCTGGGGCGCGGGCTACCGGGCCGCACTCGCGCACGGCGTCCAGCTGCCGGCCGGCGGCGTGTTCGGCGGCGCGGCGCGCTGGTTCGAGGCCGCGCGGCTGGGCTCGTGGGCCGCGTTCGACGCCGAGACGCTGCCCGAGGACGCGGGGCGCGTGGTGCTCCTGCTGACCAACCTGCTCGCCCTCGGGGCCGTGGGGCTGCTCGTGGCCGCGAGCCGGCGCGCGGCGCTGCGCGAAGTCGCGTGGCCGGCCGGCCTCGCGCTCGCGATCGGCTGGGCGGGCCTGCTGCCGCTGGCCTCGCTGCTGCCCGACTGGAACGCGTGGCGGGCGTTCGTGCCCGCGGTGGCGCTGGTCTTCGCGTTCACGCTGCTCGCCACCCGCGCGCACCTGGCGCTGGGCGTCGCGCTCGTGGCCGTGCGGCTCGTGGCGATGGGGTTCGCGGCGCCGGCGCCCGCGGTGCGCGGCAACCCGCCGCGGACGGTCTCGGACCTGTCGTTCGCGCGGCTCACGCGCGTCCAGCGCGTGGTCGCCGCGAGCGGCGCGGTGGTCCGCGCGACGAGGTTCCGGCACACGCACCGCATCTTCTACCTGGGCCTGCCCGAGATGACGATCAACGGCTTCCGCGGCGCGCAGGCGGTGCGGGTGTGGACGCGCGACACGAGTGCCACGTTCCGCGCGTTCGCCCGCGAGGCCGGCCCCGACTCGGCGGACCTCGTGCTGGGCTACGACGTGCGCCGCGGGCACCCGCTGGCGATGGCGCTCGATCCCGGGGCGCACGCGCTCTGGCTGCGTGCCCAGGACGCCGCCGACGCCGGCGACTACGCCCGCGCCCGCACGCTCTACCTGGCCGCGCGCGCGAAGCAGGTCCCGGAGTGCCCGTCGCTCACGGCCAAGGTGATGCAGAACCTGAGCGTGTTCGCGATCGCGGACGGCGACGACGCGGCGGCCGACTCGCTGAACCGCATCGCCGTGGACGTGCGCGGCCAGTCGCCCGAGAGCTACGCGATCGACGGCCTCATCGCCGCGCGACGGGGCCGGTTCGCGCGTGCCCGGGAGGCCGTCGGCCGCTCGCTGCGACTCTCGCCGGGCAACGAGCTGGGCATGACCGTGCTCGAGGAGGTGAAACGCCTGGAGGCCGCCGCCGCGGCGGGGTCCGGCACGGCCCGCTGAGGCGCGCGGCCCGCCGCCGCGGTCCACTTGCGCGGGCGCCGCGCCGGGGTTAGGGCTCGGGCGACCGGCGTCCGCCGCCGGCCGCTGGTATCCTCGGCCGCCCGCGCGCACCCGCCCGCATCCGTCCGGAGGCCCATGACCCCCGTCCTGCCCTTCGAGTTCCACATCTCACGCGACGCGCGCGCGCGCTGCGCGTTCGACGGCATGCTGTTCGCGACCGACGGCCGCATCGTGCTCGCGCGGCCCGAGCAGGCGCGCCGGCTGGCCGCGGCGCTCACGCAGGCGCGCGGCGGCTCGCCGGTGGCCTCGGCGGCCGAGCTGTACGCGATGGGGTTGCTCGACGAGGCCATGCACCTCGCGATCGCGCGCTACCGCGCCGACCACGACCCCGCCGCCATCGGCGACGCGCTGCCGTGGTTCGCCGCGCGCCTCGGCGGCGAGGCGCTGGACCGCACGCTGCTGGGCTTCGCGACCGAGTTCCCGCCGCTCGCGGTCTATCGCGACGGCCGGCCCGCGGCCGAATGGCTCCCCGGCTCGACCGGCGGCGTGCCGCACCGCGTGCTCGCGTTCGAGGAGCTGGTCATGCTGTGGCTCACGTCGGCGAACCCGGCGTGCGGCGCCTACCGCGACCTGTTCGACGACCGCGTGCTGCTCGCCTCGACCGCGTACGCGCGCCTCACCGCGCTGCTCCGCGAGTACTTCGAGACGCGCCCGCGCTTCGGGCCCGGCGGGGCCAACCTCCTGGACTTCCTGCGCGCGCCGGCGCTGGCGCGCCCGGACTCGCTGTTCGCGCAGCTCGAGTTCGTGCGCGAGCACTGGGGCTGGCTGCTCGGCGCCCTGCTCGACCGCGTGCTCGTCGGGCTCGACGTGCTGCGCGAGGAGCAGCGCTGGTTCGCCGCGCGCGAGCACGCGCGCCACCTCGCCGCGCAGCGGCATTTCGGCGGTGACTCGGGCCCCGGCGCCGTCCCGCGCTACGGCCTGGGCGACATCGAGTACGAAGGCTTCAGCCACGACGAGGAGTGGATGCCGCGCGTGGTGCTGATGGCCAAGAGCACGCACGTGTGGCTCGACCAGCTCGCGCGGGAGTACGGCCGCGAGGTGCGGCGGCTCGACCAGGTGCCCGACGAGGAACTGGACCGCCTCGCGGCGTTCGGCATCACGTGCCTGTGGCTCATCGGCCTGTGGGAGCGCAGCCCCGCCTCGCAGCGCATCAAGCAGCTGTGCGGGAACCCCGACGCCGCGGCGTCGGCCTACTCGCTCCGCGGTTACGACATCGCGTGGGAGCTGGGCGGCGAGGACGCGTACCGCAACCTCCGCGACCGCGCGGCGGCGCGCGGCCTGCGGCTCGCGAGCGACATGGTGCCGAACCACATGGGCCTCGACTCGCACTGGGTGCTCGAACACCCCGAGTGGTTCCTGCAGCTGCCCTACAGCCCTTACCCCGCATACGCGTTCAACGGCCCCGACCTGTCCGACGACCCGCACGTCGAGCTGAAGATCGAGGACCACTACTACGACCGCACCGACGCGGCGGTGGTGTTCCGGCGCGTGGACCGCCGCAGCGGCGACACGCGCTTCCTCTACCACGGCAACGACGGGACGAGCTTCCCGTGGAACGACACGGCCCAGCTCGACTACCTGAACCCCGCGGTCCGCGAGCAGGTGATCCAGACGATCCTCGCGGTCGCCCGGCGCTTCCCGGTGATCCGCTTCGACGCCGCGATGACGCTCGCGCGCCGGCACGTGCAGCGCCTGTGGTACCCGGAGCCCGGCTCGGGCGGGGGCATCCCGTCGCGCGCCGAGCACGGCATGTCCGCCGAGCAGTTCGCGCAGGCCATGCCGAACGAGTTCTGGCGCGAGGTCGTGGACCGGGTGGCGGTCGAGGCCCCCGGCACGCTGCTGCTGGCCGAGGCGTTCTGGATGATGGAGGGCTACTTCGTCCGCACGCTCGGCATGCACCGCGTGTACAACAGCGCGTTCATGAACATGCTGCGCGACGAGCAGAACGCGAACTACCGCAGCGTGATCAAGAACACGATCGAGTTCGACGCCGACATCCTGCAGCGCTACGTGAACTTCGTGAACAACCCCGACGAGCGCACCGCGGTCGACCAGTTCGGCCGCGGCGAGAAGTACTTCGGCACCTGCACGCTCCTGGCCACGCTGCCCGGCCTGCCCATGTTCGGGCACGGGCAGATCGAGGGCCTCGAGGAGAAGTACGGCATGGAGTTCCGCCGCGCGCAGCGGATCGAGGCGCCGGACGAAGGCATGGTCGCCGAGCACTGGCGCCGCATCGTGCCGCTGCTGCACCACCGCGCGCTGTTCTCGGGCTCGCGCGCGTTCCGCCTGTACGACTGCTTCACCGAGAGCGGCACGGTGAACGAGGACGTGTTCGCCTACTCGAACCGCCGCGGCGACGACCGCGCGCTGGTGCTGTACCACAACCGCTGGGCCGAGGCGCGCGGCTGGATCCGCCTCTCGACCGCGTTCGCCGACAAGGTCGACGGCCAGCGGCGCCTGCGCCGCGACGGGCTCGCGGAGGCGCTCGGGCTGGACGAGCACCGCGCGCCCCACGTGCGCTGCCGCGACGTGGTGAGCGGCCTCGAGTTCCTGTACCGCACGCGCGACCTGGCGCACTACGGCCTGCACGTCGAGCTGGGCGGCTACGGCTCGCGCGTGCTGCTCGACTGGCGCGAGGTGCAGGACGACGGGCGGCCGTGGGGCGAGTTGTGCCACGCGCTCGAAGGGCGCGGCGTCCCGAGCCTGGACGAGCGCATGCTCGAGCACGAGCTGGCGCCCGTGCAGCACGCGCTCGCCGCGGTCCCCGAGGCGCTGCTGCTCGCCGCGGCGCGGGCCGAGAGGGCGACCGGCGAGGTCCCGGACCCCGAGACCGTCGAGCGCCGCGCCCGGCAACGCCGCGAGGCGTTCGAGCAGCGCGTGCGCGAGCTGCTCGCGCAGGCGCGCGCGTTCGCACTCGGGCCCTCGGGGCGCGCCAGCGGGCTCGGCGCCGCGTGGACCGGCGACGAGCGCGCCGCGATCGAGGAGGCCGGCGAGGCGTTCGCCGCGCTGCTGCGCGTGCCCGACGCGGCGGCGCCGCGCGCGTGGGCGAAGGAC
>CAZIXL010000174.1:0-6658 GCA_964542885.1 uncultured bacterium | reverse complement strand
CGCCGACCGCCTGTGCCGTTCTCTGATCGAGGAGCCCGAAAAAACCCCGGCCGGCTCGCCGGGGGCCCGCGGTACGGCGCGCCGCGCGCGGCGCTGGTGGCCGTGCCCGACGGCGCCCCCGGCGCCCGCCTGGTCCGCGAGGCCGTAGGGATCGAAGTCGCGCTCCGTCACGCCGCCGTCCGCCGCGCGGTAGTGCAGGTGCACGCGCCGCCGCGCGTGCGCGGCCGCGCTCAGCGTGGCCAGTCCGGCGTCGGCGCGCGTCGTGCCGCGCGCGCCGAAGTCGAACGACACCGAGTCGTCGATCGCGCGCACGCGGCCGCGCGGCCCCGGCGGCAGCACGCGCTCGAGCTTGGCCTGCGCGCTCGCCACCGCCGGCGCGGCCTCGCCGAGCCCGACCGCACGCGCCGCGCGCAGGCCGATCGACAGCGCGATCGCCTCGTCGTCGGTGAACATCATCGGCGGCAGCTTGAAGCCCGAGACCAGCGCGTAGCCGCCGCCGCGGCCGCGTTCGGCCGTGATCGGCACGCCCATCGCCTCGAGCCGCGCGACGTAGCGCCGCAGCGTGCGCGGGTCGAGCCCCAGTCGGCGCGCCATCTCGGCGCCGCTCAGCAGGCGCTCGGCCTGCAGCATCTCGAGCACGGCCAGCAGCCGGCGGGCGGGGCGGGACATGCGGGGAGTGTAGTGAGAAACAGGACCATTTTCGCCCTGATTCTCCACGAGCCTCCCGGGCACCGGCGTGGGGACACGCCCCGTCGGCCCAGGACCCGCAGTGCATCCCGCACCCGGAGGCCTTCCATGAGCACGACGAGCACGACCCCGCCCGCGACCGGCGCCCGCGACTTCGACTTCTTCCTCGGCCGCTGGATCGGCCGCAACCGGCGCCTCGTGAAGCCGCTGAGCGGCTCGAACGAATGGATCGAGTTCGAGGCCCGCAACGAGTGCCGGCCGATCCTCGACGGCGCGGGCCAGCTCGAGGAGTTCCGCGCCGACGTCGGCGGCGGGATGGTCGGCGCGGCGTTCCGCCTGTTCGATCCGCGCACGAACCTCTGGAGCCTGTTCTGGGCGAACGCCCGCCTCGGCATGTTGCTGCCGCCCACGGTGGGGCGCTTCGAGGGCGACCGCGGCGACTTCTTCGACGACGAGGAGTTCGAGGGCCGCCCGATCCGCGTGCGCTACCGCTGGACCGGCGTGCGCACCGACACGCCGCGCTGGGAGCAGGCCTTCTCCACCGACGGCGGTGAGACGTGGGAGACCAACTGGACCGCGGAGTTCCGCCGTGCCGACTGAGCACCCGAACCTCGTCCTCTACTTCTTCGTCGTCTTCGGCATCGTCGCACTGCCGGGCCTGGACATGGGCATCGTCGTCGCGAGCGCGCTCGCGGGGGGACGGCGCGCCGGGCTCGCGGCCGTGGCCGGCACGATCGCAGGCGGCGTGTGCCACGTGACCATGGGACTGCTCGGCGTTTCGCTCGTCCTGCGGCTCTTCCCGGCCGCCTTCAACGCGCTGCTGCTCGCCGGCGCCGCCTACGTGGCGTGGATCGGCATCGGCGTCCTGCGCGCACGTCCCGAAGCGCCCGCCGCGGCCGGCGGCGCGGCGACCGCGCCGGGCGCGTTCGCGCGCGGGGCGCTCACCAACCTGCTCAACCCGAAGGCCTACCTCTTCACGCTCGCGATCCTGCCGCAGTTCGTGCGCCCGGAGTTCGGGCCGCTCGTGCCGCAGGCCGCGACGATCGTCGCGATCAACGCCTCGACGCAGCTCGCCGTGTACGGCGCGCTCGCGGTGCTCGCCGATCGCGGGCGCACGGCGATGGCGCGCCGCCCGGCGGCCGGGCTGTGGGTCGCTCGCACCACGGGCGCGCTGCTGCTCGTCGCCGCGGGATTCACCGCCTGGGAGGGCTGGCGCTGGCACTGAGCGCCTGCTCGCGGATGCGCAGCCGAGGTGGTCCCGCCGGCCATGGCGCGCGCGGCTCCCCGCAGGGACCGCCCGCGTTGCCAGCCGGGCCGCGAGGGGGCAGAATGCCGCGTGCTCCGGACCCCGCGGCCGTTCCCTCGCGGCCCGCGCGACCTCCGGAGCGGCCGATCACCCCCAAGCGCCCTCGTCCGAGAGGGCGGGAGAGCACCCGGTGTCCACCGAGACCGCCACGTCCGCCGGCCTTTCCTTCGAGCTTTCCGAAGAGGCCCAGCAGGTCCGCGACATGGTGCGGGATTTCGCCGAGAGCGAGGTCCGCCCGATCGCGGCGCAGATCGACGAGAGCCACGAGTTCCCGGCCGACAACGTGAAGAAGATGGCCGAACTCGGGCTGCTGGGCATGTTCGTGCCCGAGGAGTACGGCGGCGCCGGCATGACGTACCTGTCCTACGTCGTCGCCATCGAGGAGCTGTCGCGCGCCTGCGCGAGCCACGGCGTGATCGCCTCGGTCAACAACTCGCTCGTCTGCTACCCGCTCATGACGTACGCGTCGCACGAGCAGAAGAAGAAGTGGCTCGAGCCGCTCGCCAGGGGCGAGAAGCTGGGCGCCTACTGCCTGACCGAGCCGAACGCGGGCAGCAACGCCGCGAACCAGCAGACCACCGCGGTGCTCGACGGCGACCACTGGGTGCTGAACGGCTCCAAGATCTTCATCACCAACGCCGGCCCGGCCGACGTGCTCATCACCTACGCCGCGACCGACAAGAACGCCGGTCCCAAGGGCATCTCGGCGTTCATCGTCGACGCCGACGTCCCGGGCGTGCGCAAGGGCAAGAAGGAGCACAAGCTCGGCATCCACGCCTCGGACACGCGCGAGATCTATTACGAAAATGCACGTGTCCCGAAGGAGAGCCTGTTCGGCGAGCTGAACAAGGGTTACTCGATCGCGCTCGCGACGCTCGGCGGCGGCCGCATCGGCATCGCCGCGCAGGCGCTGGGCATCGCGCAGGCGTCGGTCGAGGCCGCGGTGCGCTACGCCGGCGAGCGCGAGCAGTTCGACCGCAAGATCGGCGAGTTCGACGCGATCCGGCAGATGCTGGCGGACTCGGCGGTCGAACTCGAGACGGCGCGGCTGCTCGTCTACCAGGCGGCGTGGCTGCGCGACCAGGGCCGCCCGCACACGAAGGAGGCCTCGCTCGCCAAGTGGCACGCGTCCGAGGCGGCGGTGAAGTGCGCGAACTGGGCCGTGCAGGTGCACGGCGGTTACGGCTACATGAGCGAGTACCACGTCGAACGCTACTGGCGCGACGCGAAGATCTGCGAGATCTACGAAGGCACGACCGAAGTGCAGAAGATGGTGGTGGCGGCCCAGGTGCTGAAGGAGCACGCCATCGGCTGAAGGCCCAGGGCCCGCGTCCGCCGGCGCGTCCGGCGGAGCGGGAAGTTCGAGCCCACTCTGAGGAGGTCGGAAGGCATGAAGCGTCCCGTTCGCCCCGTCGCGCTGGTGATCCTCACGCTCTGCGCGCTGTACCCGGGCCTCACGTCCGTGTTCCAGGGCCTCTACCCCTGGGTCACCGCGCACCCGTTCGAGATCGTGGGGCAGCAGGGCATGTTCGTGGACATGCTCGTCAAGATGGGGCTGCCGATCGCGGTGCCGAACCTGGTCAAGGCCGGCATCGGCCTGGCGTGGCTCGCCGCCGTGCCCGGCCTGTGGGCGGGCGACGGCCGGGCGTGGCCGCTCGCGCTGCTCGCCGCCGCCGGCTCGCTGCTGCTGGGCCCCGGCCCGGCGGCGATGGGCGTCGTGGGGCTGATCTGCCTGACGGTCTTCCGCGAAACGGAGCAGCACCAGCCCGCCTGAGCGCAGGCAGGGGAAGAATCGTGAACCTCGACCTCACCGAAGACCAGATCCAGATCCGCGACGCGGTGCGCGAGCTGTGCGCCGCCGAGTTCGCTCCGTACGCCGCGAAGTGGGACGCCGAGCAGGGCGTGCCGATCTCGGCGATCGAGAAGCTCGCCGAGCAGGGCTTCCTCGGCATGGCCATTCCCGAGGAGTGGGGCGGCGTCGGCTACGACGCGCGCACGATCGTGATCGTGCTCGAGGAGATCGCGAAGGTCTCCGCGGCGCTCGCCATCATGATCGCCGTGCACAACTCGGTCGGCGCGCTGCCGGTGTTCCGCTTCGGCACCGAGGCCCAGCGCAAGCGCTTCCTGCCGCGGCTGGTGAGCAGGGAATTGGGCGCGTTCTCGCTCTCGGAGCCGGGCGCGGGCTCGGACGCCGGTGCGCTCGAGGCGACCGCCGTGCGCGACGGGGACGACTGGGTGCTGAACGGTTCCAAGAACTGGGTCACGAACGGCATCAATGCCGGCGTGTACCTGGTGTTCGCGCGCACCGACAGGAAGGCCGGCAACAAAGGCCTGTCGGCGTTCATCGTCGAGCGGGGCGCGAAGGGCCTGGTCGTGGGCAGACCCGAGGACAAGATGGGCCTGCGCGGCTCCGAGACGGTGTCGCTCACGCTCGAGGACCTGCGCGTGCCGGCCGACCAGATGCTCGGCGCCGAGGGCGACGGCTTCCGGATCGCCATGAGCATGCTCGACGCGGGCCGCATCGGCGTGGCGGCGCAGGCGCTGGGCGTGATGTCGGCCGCCTTCGACGAGGCCGCGAAGTACGCCCAGCAGCGCCAGGCGTTCGGCGCCCCGATCGCGAAGATCCAGGCCGTGCAGTTCAAGCTGTCCGAGATGGAGCGCCGCGTGCAGTGCGCACGGCTGCTGCTCCACAAGGCGGCGTGGCTGCGCGACACGGGCCAGCCGTACACGCGGGCCGCGTCGATGGCCAAGCTCTACGCGAGCGAAGCCGCGACGTGGGTCACGCACCAGGCGATCCAGGTGCACGGCGGCTACGGCTACGTGAAGGAGTACGCCGTGGAGCGTTACTACCGCGACGCGCGGGTCATGGAGATCTACGAGGGCACGTCCGAGATCCAGCGCCTCGTGATCGCCCGCAGCCTGCTCAAGGACGGCGTGGCGGTCTGACGCTCGCGCGTCCTCCGTCCGCCGAACGCGCATGAGCCTTCCGCCCCCGACCAACGCCCCCCGCCCGGTGCCCGGGCGGTTCGAGCGCGCGATCGTCGTCGGCGCCTCGAGCGGCATCGGCGCCGCCATCGCGCGACGGCTCGCGCAGGGCGGCACCGCGGTCGCGCTGGTCGGCCGGCGCGCCGCCGAGCTCGAGGCCGTGGCCGCGACGCTCCGCGCTGCCGGCGGGCGGGCCGTCACCGCCGCGCACGACGTGACGGCGTACGCCGACGTGGCGCCGACGTTCGAGCGCCTCGTAGGCGAGCTGGGCGGCCTCGACCTGGTCGTCTACGCGGCCGGCGTCATGACCCTGCCCGAGGAGGGCGAGTACGACTTCGCGAAGGACCGCGCCATGGTCGAAGTGAACCTCCTCGGCGCGATGGCGTGGACCGGCCTCGCGGCCGCGCGCTTCGAGGCGCAGCGCGGCGGCACGATCGTGGGGATCTCGAGCATCGCCGGCGAGCGCGGCCGGCGGACGATGCCCGGCTACACGACCTCGAAAGCCGGGCTCACCGCGTGGCTCGAAGCGCTGCGGAACCGGGTCTCGCGCTACGGCGTGAATGTGGTCACGGTCAAGCCCGGATTCGTCGATACCGTCATGACGCAGCACCTGGAGCGCAAACCGATGATCATCCCGGCGGATCGAGCCGCCGGGCTGATCCTGGCCACCGCCGCGCGCGGCGGCAGCCGCTCGGCGTTCATCCCGGGGCGCTGGGGCCTCGTGGCGTTCGTCGTGCGGAACCTGCCCTCGTTCCTGTTCCGGAGGCTCGACCTGTGAGTGCCGCACCCGAGACGCTGCGCGGCTCCGCACCCTGGCGGGTGCTGGACGGGTTCGGGAACGCGCAGCGCTCGGTGGCGCGCGTGGTGCGGCCGACGACCGTCGAGGCGCTCGCCGACGTGCTGCGCCGCGCGCGCGCCGAGGGCTACCCGGTCGCGTTCCGCGGCTCGGGCCGCAGTTACGGCGACGCGGCGCTCAACGCCGGCCAACTCGTGGTGGACAACCGCGGCCTGTCGCGCGTGCTCGGCTTCGATCTCGCGACGGGGGTGATGGACGTCGAGACCGGCGCCACGATCGAGACGCTGTGGCGCACGGGACTGCCGCACGGCTGGTGGCCGCACGTGGTGCCGGGGACGATGTTCCCCACGATGGGCGGCTGCGTGGCGATGAACATCCACGGCAAGAACTGCTTCAAGGAAGGCCCGTTCGGCGACCACGTGCTCGAGCTGGACCTGCTCACGGCCTCGGGCGAACTCAAGACGCTCTCGCGCGAGCGCGAGCCCGAGCTGTTCCGTGCCGTCGTCGCGGGGCTCGGCCTGCTGGGCGCGGTGACGCGGGTCAAGCTGCGGATGAAGAAGGTCGGGAGTGGACGGCTCAAGGTGATCCCGATCCGCACGCCGACCCTGGGCGCGATGTTCGACTGTTTCGTCGAGCGCCTGCCGCAGTCCGACTACCTCGTGGGCTGGATCGACTGCTTCGCCGGCGGCCGCGGCCTGGGCCGCGGGCTCGTGCACCAGGCCAACTACCTGTCGGCGGCCGAGGACCCGGCCGGCACGACGATGTTCGCGGCGAAGGACCAGGAGCTGCCGCCGAGCATCATGGGCGTGCCGCGCGCGCTCGTGTGGCGGTTCATGAAGTTCTTCACGAACGACCCGGGCATGCGGCTGGTGAACGCCGCCAAG
>CAZIXL010000173.1:0-6680 GCA_964542885.1 uncultured bacterium | reverse complement strand
CAGGAATGCCGCACTCCGTGCGAACGGGTTCCCGACCGGCGCCGGGGCGCGCGGAGTCAGGTTGCGTTCCCGCAACACCATTCGGCCCTGGAGGGTTCCCGGCGGACCGGGCGGCGGGGCCGGGCACGCGTATTGCTGACAAATACGAATTGGACGAGCAAGACGAGACCGCGCTGCATGGGCACGGTCGAAACGGCACGTCCAGGGCTCGTACCCGTCTTCGCAAGGCCGCCGCAGGATGGCAGTCCGGTGGCGGCAGCGGAGATTCCAGGCACGGTAGAACGATGAAGGCCGCGAGTCCCATAGCTCGCGGCCTCGTCGTTTCCGGTCGTCGCCTCGTCGCCCGCTGCGCTCAGTGCCGCGTCGTGTCCTCCGGAGCGGGCGCCGGTGCGGGCGCGGGGGCCGGCTCGCTCTTCTTCTTGCCGAGGCCGCCGAAGAAGTTCTGCAGCGCGCCGCCGGCCGCCTTCTTCAGGCTGTCCTTGGCCGCGCCGAGCGTGGGCAGCGGCGCCGCGCCCGCGCTGTCGGCCGCGAGCCCCAGCTTCCGCTGCAACGCCGCGGCGGCCGCCGCCTTCGCCTCGCTCTCGAGCTTCGCCTTCTGCTCGGCCAGCGCCGCCGACGCGCGGCCCGCCAGCCGGTCGCGCATGGCCTGCGTGTTCCAGGCGACCTTCGGGGCCTTCGCGGTGCCGCCCACGTGCAGGTCGAGCAGCACGCGGCCCTGGTCGTCCGACAGCGCGCCGGCGGCGAGCGCCGACTTCGCGTTGAGCGCGGCCGCGACCTCGGGCGGCAGCGTGACGCTGACCGCGTAGTCGAGCGAGCCGTCGAAGCCCACCGCACCCGACATCTTCCAGTCGCCGCTCGGGCCGGCCATCGTGACGTCGTCGGTGATGAGCCGGCCGTTCTCGATCCGCATGGGCAGCTTGAGGTCCTTGAACTTCGACTCCTTGAGCTGCGGCACCTTCACGAGGTCGGCGATCGCCTGCAGCGACGGCCCCGGACCCAGCTGCCCGTTGGTCAGCGACGCGAGGCCCATCAGCGTGAGCGTGCGCTTGAGGTCGGCAGGCTCGGAGCCCGCGCCCGCGAACGTGAGGTCGGTGCTGAGCGTGCCCTTGAGCAGGTCCTTCGCGGGCGTCCACGCGGACAGCAGCGCGTCGGCGCTCACGTTCGAGACCTTCGTCTTGATCTCGTAGACCGGCTTGCGCGTGTCGTGAAGATCGAACTTCGCGCTGCCCGTGATCGACCCGCCGTAGCCCTGCAGCGAAAAGCTCTGGGCGTCGAGCGCCGCGGGCGCCATGGTCACGTTCGCGCTCACGTCCTTCACGTCGAGCTTGCCCTGCTTGAGCTCGGCGATCTGCACCCTGCCCGAGCCCTTCGCGTTCGGCAGGAACGGCTCGCCCGGCGTGGTGGGCAGCAGCTCGGCCAGGTCCAGGTGCGGCGAGCGGAAGTCGAACGTCACGCCGGCGGGCGGCACCGAGTCGGGCTTCGCCATCAGCGCCAGCGGCCGCGTGACCGTGGCGTCGAGCGTGTACGACGAGCTGCCCGCCTTCGCCGTCAGGTTCTTCACCTCCGCGCGCTGCGTGGAGAGCAGCACGGTGCCGTTCACGTTCTCGATCTTCTTGGGCAGGTCGGGCGCCTCGACGCTCACGTCCTTGAGCTGCGCCCGCCCGTCGAGCGCGATCGTGCCGGGATCCTTCGCGCGGCCGGCGCCGCGCACGTCCACGTCGGCGTGGCCGGCCAGCTTCGTGCCCGGCTGCGCGACCAGCGGCGCGATCGCCGCCAGGTCGAGGTTGCCCTGCACCGCGAAGTCCACGCGCGGGTCGGCGAAGTGCGTCGCGCGCAACCGCGCGCGCACCGGCTGGCCCGAGACGCGCGCCGCGAGGTCGGGGATCGACACCGTGTCGGGCGCGAAGTTCGTGGTGAAGCTCAGGCCCTCGACGCCGACGGGCGCCGCCGCGTACTTGAACGATGCGTCCTTCACCGTGAGCCAGCCCGTCACGGCGGGGATCGCGGGCGGGGCGCCGGGCGCCGGCGCCGCGCCCTTCGCCGCGAGGTCGAACGCCAGGGTGCCCTTGCCCGACAACCCCTGCACCGCCTTCGCGTCGGCGACCGCGACCCAGCCGAGGACCTCGCCGAAGTCGAGCCCGTCGCCCTTCGCGCGCAGGTCGAAGCGCGCGTGCGGGCCCGGCTGGTCGATCACGCCCGACATCGCGAGCTGCGTGCGCCCCAGCTCGAGCGCCAGCTTGCCCAGCGCGAGCCGGTTCTGCTTCGCGTCGTACTTGCCGTCGTGGTCGAGCTTGAACACGAGCTTCGCGAGCCCCTGGTCCAGGTCGGTCATGCGCGCCGCCGAGAGCGGCCCGAACGCGAGCCCGGTGATCGTCGTCGTGCCCGCCGTGCTGATGCGCTGCCCGCCGCCCTCCGCGGTGAGCGACGTGGTGGTCTCGATCTCGAGCGCCGTGCGCCGGCGGGCCTTCAGGTCGTCGACCAGCACGTGCCCGCCGCGGATCGCGAACGTGCGCACGTCCAGGTCCATCGCCGGCGGCGGGGCCTGCGCGCCCGGTTGCGGCGGCGCGCCGAGGCTGTCGAGGTTGGTGGAGCCGTCGGCGCGCAGCACCAGGTGGAGCGCCGGCTGCTCGATGGCCAGCCGCGTCACGCGCACCTTGCGGCCGAGCAGCGCGAACACGTCGAGGTCGAGGTTCACGGCCGCCGCCGAGAACGCCGCGCCGTTGGCGAACCCGCCCGGCTCGGCCAGCTCGAGCTTGCGCACCGAGAGCCGCACGGGCGGGAAGAGCCCGACCGAAGCGCCGTCGAACCGCGCCTCGCGGCGGAGCGCGGTCTGGAGCTGCGCCTCGACGAGCGATTTCACCTTCGCGGGCGGCAGCAGGATCGCGA
This sequence comes from uncultured bacterium, assembly GCA_964542885.1. Taxonomy (GTDB): domain Bacteria; phylum Eisenbacteria; class RBG-16-71-46; order RBG-16-71-46; family RBG-16-71-46; genus CAIXRL01. Next base: position 3,794 of record CAZIXL010000173.1, on the reverse strand, counting down.
GCGCGATCCACGCGACCACGACGAGCGCGACGAGGACGAGGGGAACGAGGATCAGCGGGCGGCCGAGCGGGGACTTCTTCGCGGGTGCGTTCATGGCCGGGACTATAGCGCGGGGCTCCCGCGGCGAAAGGGGCGCGTGGGGCGGGCGGGGGGCACGTCCGCGGACGGGCGGCTGGCCCTGGCCGCATGCGCGACGCGGCGCCCGGATCTTCGTCATCGCGTGCCTTCGCCACCCTGCCGCATGGACCGACCGCCACCCCCGCGCTACCCTGCCGCGCCATGGTCCCCCTCCATGAGAACGTCTTCGCCACGCTGACGGAGCACCGGCTGGTATCGGTGATTCGCGCCGCGCGGCCCGAGTGGGCGTACGACGCCGCACTCGCGGTGATCCGGGGCGGCATCCGCCTCGTCGAGGTCACCTACTCCGTGCCCGACGCGCCGTCGGTCATGCGCAAGCTGCGCGGGACCGACGCCGTGATGGGCGCCGGCACCGTGCTCACACCCGACGAGGCGCACGCCGCGCTCGACGCGGGCGCGCAGTTCATCATCGCGCCCAACATGTCGCCGGCCGTCGCGGCGATCGCGCGCGAGGCGGGCGTGCTCTACTGCCCGGGCGCGTACACGACGTCCGAGATCGTCGCCGCGCGCGAGCACGGCGCGCACGTGGTGAAGGTGTACCCCGTGGGCGTCGCCGGCGGGCCCGACTACATCAAGGTGATCCGCGACCCGCTGCCGAACATCCCCATGCTCGCCGCCGGCGGCACGAACCTCGGCAACGTGGGGCCGTTCCTCGACGCCGGCTGCATCGGCGCCGGGCTCGGCGCCTCGCTCGCCGACGCCGCGCTCGCCGCCGCGGGGCGGTTCGACGAGATCGAAGCCCGCGCCCGCGCCTTCGCGGACCTGATCGCGAAGCGCCGGGCCGGATCCGCGGCGTGACGCGCCGCGTCGGCGCGGCCCTCGCGCTGCTCCTGCTGCTGCTCGCACCCGTCGCGCGCGCGAGCGTCGAGGAGTTCCAGGGCTACGACCTCGCCCGCATGGAAGAGGACGACGAGAACTTCCTCGACCACTGGCTCACGCGCATGCCGCTCGCGTGGGAGGACGAGTACCGGGCGGCGCCGAACGCGTTCCGCACGAGCCAGGGCTGCTACACCGCCGCGCAGTGGTTCGTGCACTACGACTTCAAGGCGCGCGCCCAACTCGGCAAGCGGGCCTGGCTCGACCTCGCGTACCAGCAGGTCGACGACGACGCGGCCGCGTGGGACTGGATGCGCTTCGACTTCCGGTTCCCGACGGACCACTACGGCAACTTCGGTTTCCGCTTCCAGCCCTCGCGCGACAAGAGCCGCCACGACTTCGCGGGGATGTGGGACTGGGGCGCGCCCGGCGGGCCTTTCGAGGTGAACGCGGTCTTCACGCTCGAGGACGCGTTCAACTCCCTGTGGGAGTTCCGGCAGACGCGCGTCGGCCGGCAGTCCGAACCGTACCGCGCGCACCCGGTGGAGCCCGCGCTGCGGCTGGCGTCACACGGCCGCCACCACCGGGTCGAGGCTTCGGGCAAGTGGCTCACGCCGCTGCGGCAGGAGGTGCTCTCACCGGACCTCGCGCTGCTCGACACGCGCACGCTGTGGGGATCGAAGGCCGACTTCCTCGGCGTCGCGACGGCGGGCCCGTGGGACTTCGAAGCGCGCTTCGAGGCCGAGCAGGTGCGCGAGTCGAACCGCGACACGCTCGCCGACGGCGACGCCCGCCGCTTCGCGCGCCGCTGGCAGGGCGAGGTCGCGCTGCGACACCACTGGGGTGGCTCCTGGTGTTCCGAGTTGCGTGGCGCCTACCAGGACCGCACTCAGGACTGGCGCCCGCCACCGGGTGTTGCCAACATGCGGGCCCTCGACCGGGGCCTCGCGTTCGAGGTCTCCGGGGAGCCGCGCCCGAACCTGCACCTGCGCCTCGGCTACCTGCACGACCGGATTGGTGTCGCGCTGCGCGGAGCGGTTCCGGAGTTCACGTACGGCACGCGCAAGGAGTCGCGCGCCTACGTCGGGCTCGAAGCCCGGTTCGGCAAGGTTCGCGTCCAGGGCATCGAGGGCATCGAGCTGGACAAAGAGCCCTACGAAGTCTCGTTCCACCACGACAAGGGATTCCTGCAGCTGCAGACGACGTTCTGACCTCGGAGGACGGCATGAAGGGATTTCTCGATTTCCTCAAGCAGACCAACGCCCTCGCCCTCGCCATCGGCGTCATCATCGGCGGCGCGATCGGCAAGGTGGTCAGCTCGCTCGCCGGCGACCTGCTGATGCCGCTCATCAGCCTGGCCATGCCGTCCGGCAACTGGCGCGAGGCGAAGATCGCCCTCACGCACGCGCCCGACGGCACCGTCGAGAAGGCGCTCGGGATCGGCACCTTCGCCGGCGCCGTGGTGGACTTCGTGATCATCGCGGCGGTCGTCTACTGGATCACCAAGGTCGCCATGAAGCCGGCGCCCGCGCCGCCGCCGCCGCCGACCAAGCAGTGCGGCGAGTGCCTCGAGACGATCCCCGCCGCGGCGAAGAAGTGCCGCGCCTGCGGCAGCGCCGTCTGACGCTTCCGCGAACGCCGGCGGGCCGGGCGCGCACGACGCGGCCGGCCCGCCGCGTTCAGGGCCCCTGCGGTGCGTTCGCCGACGCCACGCTGTCCGCGGCGGTCGTGTCGGCGGGCGCGCGGGCGAGGCTGTCGGCCAGCGCCAGCGTGTCGGCCCACGCGGGTCCGAAGCGGGCCTCCCAGTCCGCGGCGTGGTCGCGCGTGCACGCGGTGCGCGGCTCGGTGCCCTGCGCGAACGGCACGCGCATCGGCGACGGGCAGTCGGGACGCGCCAGGAGCCCCGTCCACGGGTCGATCCACACCAGCGTCTCCGCGGGGCTCGCCGCGAACGCCTCGGGCGGGAAGCCCGCCAGCACCCGCGTCATGATGCCCGCCCAGGCCGGCAGCGCGGCCTTCGCGGCGGGCCGCCCCAGGCTCTGCGGGCGGTCGTAGCCGATCCACACGGCCGCCGTCACCGCGGGCGTGAACCCCACGAACCACGCGTCGTGGTAGTCGTTCGTCGTGCCGGTCTTGCCGCCGCACGGGCGGCCGAAGCCGTATTGCGAGCGCAGCGGGTTCGCGATGCCGAAGGTGACCACGTCCTCGAGCAGGCCGCGCGCGAGCGACGCCGCCGGCGCCGGCAGCACGTCCACCCGCTTCGGGTGCCGCGCGAACAGCACGCGTCCGCGGCCGTCGCGCACCTCGCGCACCGGCCCCGGCTCCATGCGCCAGCCGCCGTTCGGGAACACCGTGTAGGCATCCGCCAGCGCGAGCGGCGTGACCTCGGTCGTGCCGAGCCCGAGGCTCGCCACCGCCGGCGGGCGGCCGAGGCCGAAGCGCTCCGCGTAACGCGACACCGTGGCGGCGCCGAGGCGCTCGACCAGGTTCGCGGTCGCGACGTTGAGCGACTGCGCGAGCGCCTTCGCCAGCGTCACGCTCTCGTGGTACTCGCCCTCGTCGTTGCGCGGCTTCCACGGACCCTCCGGCGTCGCGAACTCGCGCCGCTGGTCGGGCACCGTCGAGCCCGGCGTGAAGCGCGTGCCCGCGCGGCGCGGATCGAGCGCCGCCGCGTACACGACCGGCTTGATCGCCGAGCCCGGCTGGCGCAGGGCCTGCGTGGCGCGATTGAAGTCCCCGCGTTCCGGGTCGCGCCCGCCGACCAGCGCGCGCACCTCGCCGGTGGCGTTGTCGAGCAGCACGAACGCCCCCTGCAGCGGCCCGTGGCCGCGGCCCCGCCA
>CAZIXL010000172.1:0-6690 GCA_964542885.1 uncultured bacterium | reverse complement strand
GGCCGCGCGCCGCCGCGTTCGCGAACTCCAGGCTCAGGGGATCCACCGACACTCCCTGTTCGCGCGCCCGCTCGAGCACCCCCCGCAGCTCCGTCCAGCGGCGCGTCGCCAGCAGGATGTTCGCGAACTGGAGGTAGTTCTGCTGGTAGCCCGGGTCCAGCGCGACCAGCCTGTGGTAGCCGGCCTCGGCCTCGCCGGGCCTGCCGCACTCGTAGTCGATCCACACGAGGTGATCGAGGCTGGACGGCGCGAGCGGGTCCAGCGCCAGCATGAGCCGGGTCTGCTCCTCGGCTTCGGGCACGCGGCCGAGCGCGGCGAGCAGGTGCGAGTAGTGGTGGTGCGCGTCGGCGTCGTTCGGGTTGAGCTCGATCGCGCGGCGGAACTCGCGCTCGGACCCGGCCCAGTCCCAGTCGTGCTCGAACAGGAACCTGGCGTTCGCGGCGTGGGCCTCCCCGACGCCGGGCGCCTGGCGCAACGCCTCGGCGATCGCGGCGCGGGCCAGCTCCACGGTGTCCGGTGAAGCGCTCGCCCAGAGCAGGACCGCGGCTCGGGCCGCCCTCGCCTCCGTGAACGTGGAGTCGATCGCCAGCGCCTGGTCGAAGTACTGCAGGGCGCGGCGCGCGCCGGCGTCGGTCCACTTCTGGTACTCGTCCCGGCCCCGCAGGTAGGCCTGCATCGCCGCCAGCGGAACGCCGGCGCGCGCGGCGTGCGCGTCCGCCCGCGCCGGCCGAGGCCCGCGCCTCGCGCCGGAGTGCGCGGCGAGCGTCCCGCGGATCTCGTGCGCGATCGCCGCCGCGACCTCGTCCTGCAGCGCCAGTGCGTCCCCCACGTCGCGCTCGTAGCTGCTCGCCCACAGGTGCTCGTCCGTGGCCGCGCGCACGAGCTGCGCGGTGATCCGCACGCGGCCGCCCGCCTGCTCGACCGATCCCTCGACCACCGCGTCGACGCGCAGTTGCCGCGCGATCTCCGGCAGCGCCTGCGTCGTGCCGCGGAACCGCATGACCGAAGTGCGCGAGATGACGCGCACGACCCCGAGCTGCGCGAGGCGGGTGATCAGCTCCTCGGTCATCCCGTCGGCGAAGTACTGCTGGCCGACGTCGTGCGAGAAGTTGTCGAGGGGCAGCACCGCGAGCGACTCGATGGGGCGGGCGGCACCCCCGAATTCGCGACCGAGCCATGGAACCGCGAGCGTCCCGAGCACCGCGAGGAGCAGGCCGCCCGCGCCGACCACGAGCGCCACCCGCAGGCGGCCGCGGCCGGAGCGCGCGCCGTGCACCCCTCCGGCCGCGCCCTCGCCCGCCGCGATCGCCTCGATCGCCGCGTGCAGCTCGACCCCCGAGCGGAATCGCCGTTCCGGCTCGCGGGCGAGGCAGCGCGCGACGAGCGCGCGCACGGGTGCCGGCAGGCGCTCGGGGAGCGGCGGGGGGTCCGTCGTGGTGATGGCCGCCGAGAGTTCGTAGCGGGTGGCGCCGCGGAAGGGTGGCGATCCCGTGAGCAACGTGTGGAGGAGCACGCCGAACGACCACACGTCGCTGCGGGCATCGGCGCGCGCGCCGCGCCAGAGCTCCGGCGCCATGGCCTCGGGCGTGCCCATGAGCGTCCCCGCTTGGGTGACGTCCAGCGAACGCGTGTCGCTCCCGTCGGTGACCAGCCGCGTCGCGAGCCCGAAGTCGAGCACCTTGGCGTCGCCCGCCTCGGTGACCAGCACGTTCGAGGGCTTGACGTCGCGGTGCACGATGCCGCGCTCGTGCGCATGCGCGAGCGCCGACGCGATCTGCTCGCCGAGCCGCAGCACGGTCGCGAGCGAGAGGCCGGGACTGCCCACCAGCCGCGAGAGCGGGCGGCCCGGGACCAGCTCCATGGCGATGTAGACGTGGCCGTCGGCCTCGCCCACGTCGTACACGGTGAGGATGCGGGGGTGGTTGAGCGCCGCCGCCGCCCGCGCCTCGCGGAGCAACCGCGCGCGCGCCTCCGCGTCGGAAACGCGCTCGTCCGGCAGCACCTTGAGCGCGACGTCCCGGCCCAGGTGCGGATCGTGCGCGCGCCACACCACGCCCATGCCGCCTTCGCCGAGCCTGGCGTCGATGCGATAACGGCCGAGGGACGACCCGATCATCCACGCTCCCCCACGAGGTGACGATGCCGCGCGGCGCGGACACTACATCAACACCGGACGCGAATCGGCCCCGATTGCGCGGCGGCGGGGGGGCCCCGCGGGAGCGCGCCCGGAGGAAATCCGCCCGCGTCCGGCGAGCGCGAGGTTGATCGCCCGAACGCCGGACCCCAGTGTGCGCGGTGACAGGGCTCACGTTCTGGGGTGGTTCCACGGGAGGCGATCTCGCATGCACACGATTTCGATGGGAGTGGCGCGCTCGAACCGTTCTCGCAGCCGGAGGCGCGGCCGGCTCGCCGCCTCGCTCGCGTCGCTCGCGGGCCTCGTGCTGGTCCTCGGCCAGGCCGTGCCGGGCGCGGCCGCCCCGGCGGCCGCCCGCGCGGCAAAGGGCGGCGCAGGCAAGCCCGCGACGGAACCCGCCACGCCCGCGCTCGAGAAGCTCGCGCTCGACGGACTGGCGTTCCGCAGCATCGGGCCGGCCGTGACGGGCGGGCGCGTCGTCGACATCGAGGTCAACCCCCGCGACCACTCGGAGTACTTCGTCGGGTCGGGGCACGGCTCGCTGTGGAAGACGACCAATGCCGGCGTGACCTTCTCGCCGGTGTTCGACGGGCAGTCGGCGTTCCCGATCGGCGCCGTCACGATCGCGCCCTCGAGCCCGAACATCGTCTGGGTGGGCACCGGCGAGAACAACGCGCAGTCCTACGTCGTGCCCGGCGACGGCGTGTACAAGAGCGAGGACGGCGGCGAGAGCTGGACCAACATGGGGCTCAAGGAGTCCCAGCAGATCGGCGAGATCGTCGTGCACCCGCACGACCCCGACATCGTCTGGGTCGCCGCCTACGGCCCGCATCGGGTGGACGGCGGCGACCGCGGCGTGTTCAAGACGACCGACGGCGGGAAGACGTGGGCGAACGTCCTCCATCCCAGCGACCACACCGGCTGCTGGGAGCTGCACATGGACCCGCGGAATCCCGACGTGCTCTACGCCGTGGCCCACCAGCGCCAGCGCTACCTCACCACGCTCGTGACCGGCGGCGACGAGAGCGGGATCTACAAGACCGTGGACGGCGGCACGACGTGGAAGCGGCTCGAGGGCGGCCTGCCGCAGAAGATGGTCGGGCGGATCGGCATGGACATCTCGCCGCCCGACCCGGACCGGCTGTACGCCGTCGTCGACGCCAAGGAGAAGAAGGACAAGGGCACCTACGTGAGCCACGACGCCGGCGCCAGCTGGACGAAGGTGAGCGACTACGTCACGGCCTACCCCGTCTACTGCCAGAAGCTCGTCTGCGACCCGAAGGACGCCGATCGCGTGGTCGCGCTGGACATGTTCAACCAGGTCTCGATCGACGGCGGCAAGACCTGGTCGCGGCTCGGCGAGGACAAGAAGCACGTCGACAACCACGCGCTGTGGATCGACCCCGACGACCCGCGCCACATGATCTCGGGCAACGACGGCGGCGTGTACGAGTCGTACGACCGCGCGGCCACCTGGGCGTTCCGGTCCAACCTGCCGCTCGCCGAGGTCTACAAGGTGACGGTCGACAACGCGAAGCCGTTCTACAACGTCTACATCGGCACGCAGGACAACAACAGCCTCGGCGGCCCGTCGCGCACGCTCAGCTCGGGCGGCATCACGAACGGCGACTGGACGTTCACGGAGGGCGGCGACGGCTTCCAGTCGCAGGTCGACTGGGCCGACCCGAACACCGTGTACTCGCAGGCGCAGTTCGGCGCGCTCGTCCGCTACGACCGCCGGACCGGCGAGCGGCTGTACCTGCGCGGCTTCGAGGAGGAGGGCAAGGCCGCCTACCGCTTCGACTGGGACACGCCGCTGCTGGTGTCTCGGCACGACCACCGGCGGCTCTACCAGGGCGCGAACATGGTGCTGCGCTCCGACGACCGCGGCGAGAGCTGGCGCGAGGTCAGTCCCGACCTGACGCGCGGGGTGCCGAAGGAGCTTCATCACCTGATGGGCCGCAGCTGGAGCGCCGACGAGATGGTGTCGAAGTCGTCGTTCGCCCACATCACGACGATCGCGGAATCGCCCGTGGACGAGAAGCGCCTGTACGCGGGCTCGGGCGACGGCCTGCTGAACTACACGCACGACGGCGGCGCCACGTGGCAGCGGGCCGTGCTCCCGGGGCTGCCGGAGTTCGCGCGCATCCACCAGGTGACCGCCTCGCCCACCGACGCGAACGTCGCGTACGCGGCCTGCAACAACTTCTTCGCGGGCGACTTCGCGCCCTACCTGTACAAGACGACCGACGGCGGCGCGCACTGGGTCGCGATCAGCGCGAACCTGCCGCCGCGCGCGTCGACCTGGACGATCGGCGTCGACGAGGTGGATCCCGACCTGCTGTTCGTCGGCACCATGACGGGCGTGTACGTGTCGAACACCCCGAAGGTCGAGTGGGTGAAGCTCAAGGCGGGGATCCCCGCGTCGACGCTGGTCATGGACCTCACGATCCAGCGCGACGAGCACGACCTGGTCGTGTCCACGTACGGGCGCGGCGTGTACATCCTCGACGACTACACGCCGCTGCGCACGCTGACCGCGAAGACGCTCGAGGCGCCGCAGGCGCTCTTCCCGCCGGCCGAGGCCGTGATGTTCGTGCCCTCGGACCCGTGGGGCTTCCCCGGCGTGGGCTTCCAGGGCGCCTCGTTCTACGCCGCGCCGAACCCCGAAGTGGGCGCCACGATCACCTGGTACGTGCGCGACGACTGGAAGTCGCTCAAGAAGCAGCGCAACGCCGAGGAGAAGAAACTCCAGGACGCGGGCAAGGACGTGCCCTACCCGAGCTACGACCGGCTCAGGCAGGAGGCCGCCGAGGAGGACGCGTATCTCCTCTTCGTCGTCTCCGACGCGGAAGGCCGCGCCGTGCGCAAGCTCAAGCAGCCGATCAAGGCGGGCGTCCACCGGCTCGTGTGGGACTTCCGCACGAGTTCCGTGAGCCCCGTCTCGCTCACGCCGCCCGCCAACCCCGCGCCGTGGGACACGCCCGACCAGGGCTACATGGTGCCGCCCGGCACGTACACGCTGACGATGGAGCGGTACGAGAACGGCAAGCTGACCGCGCTGGGCGAACCGCAGACACTCCGGTGCCGCCCGCTGCACGAGGCCAACCTGTCGGCGGCCGACCGCCAGGCGCTGGCCGTCTTCAACGACAAGGCCGCCGCGCTCTCGCGCGCGATCTCCGCGGCGGACGCGCACCGCGCCGGGCTCGCCGAGGTGCTGCCCTACCTCCAGGCCGCGGTGATGAACGCACCCCGCATCGACGCGAGCCGCCTCGGCGAACTGTCGGCGATCCGGACCCGGCTCAAGGCGATCGACGAGGCGCTGAACGGCGACGCCCTCCTGCCGCGCTTCGAGGGGCAATCGCGCATGTCGCTCAAGGGCCGCACCGACCTGATCGTCGGCTCGCTCTGGAGCACGACGTCGGCGCCGACCGGCACCTACGAGCGCGCCTACGACGAGGCCCGCGCCTCGTTCGGCAAGGTGCTCGCCGACCTGAAGCAGGTGAACGAGCAGATGCACGCGTTCGAAGACCAGCTCGAACAGGCCGGCGCGCCGTACACGCCCGGCCGGATGCCGGTCTGGGAGGATTCGAAGTAGGCGCGAGCGGCGGGGGTCCCGCAGCCGGGCCCCCGCCGCCCCGATTCTCGCGCAGCGCCCGGCGGTCCCGCGCGCCGCGGGCGTCTCATGTGGAGGCGGTCCCCTTCACGGCTGCGACGTGCGCGCCGAGTGGCGATCGGGATCGAACACGTCGAAGTGCGTGTGGCCGACCGCCAGGATGCCCCGCTGCGGGATCCAGAAATCCCCGAGCCGGGCCTGTGGCCGCACCGGACCCGCCTCGCCCAGGTCCTCGCCGCCGATGGACGCGCGGGTCGCGACGATCATGGCCATGACCCTGGGAATGGCCATGAACCCCTGGCCGTTGGGAACGCGCCCGACCAGGCCCAGGCGGCCGGCGCCGAGCAGCGGACCCGCCGCGGCCCCCGTCATCGACAACAGCGCGCGGCTTCGCCAGGCGGCATCGGGAACGATGGATGCGAACGCGTTCATCGCCCTCGCCATCGGGGTCTCGCGGGCCACCAGCGACCACTCGAGGCGCGCCGCGGGAATGCGGACCTCGAAGCGATCGGGCCCGGTCCAGTCGATCGTGATCCCCGTCTCGATCGCGCGCGCGGCCGCGCTGCCGAAGTAGCGCGGGCAGCCGAGCCGCAGGGCGACGCTCGTGTAGAACGTCCATCGCCCTTCGGGGTCGCGGTGCCAGACCGACGTGTGCCCCGGGCCGACCGACGTGACGGGAACGCGCCGCATCGCGAGCACGTGCCCCGAGCGGAACGGCAGGCCCATGACCGCCCAGACCCACGAGCGTTCCCCGGAACCTGCGGGCGGCGAGGCCTCGGCTTCGATCCGCGCGGCGAGGTCACGCAACTGGACGACGTCCTGCGTTCGCGAGCGGACGCGAGTGCCCGGGGGTCCCGCGTCCACGTCGGGACGCAGCCCGCGACTCGACGTGGGAAACCGGACGTCCTCTGCTGGAAGTTCGGGGGACCGCCACGGGTCC
>CAZIXL010000171.1:0-6704 GCA_964542885.1 uncultured bacterium | reverse complement strand
TCCTCGTCGACGCCCCAGATCTCCTCGAGCAGTTCCTCGCGGCTCACGGTGCGGCCGCGGTGCTCGATGAGGTACTTGAGCAGCTCGAATTCCTTGAACGAGAGCGCGACCTGCTTGCCCGTCTTGTACACCTCGCGCGGCTCGAAGCGGACCTCGACGTCGCCGAACGTGTACGTGGTCGTGGCCGGCGTGCCGGTGTTCATGGGCCCGCGCGCGACCAGGCGCTTCACCCGCGCCATGAGCTCCTTGATGCTGAACGGCTTGGTCACGTAGTCGTCCGCGCCCAGGTCGAAGCCCTTGAGCACGTCGGCCTCGAAGTTGCGCGCCGTCATCACGAGCACCGGGATGTCGCGGTGCCGCTGGCGCAGCTCCTTCAGCACGGTGAAGCCGTCCTTCTCGGGAAGCATGATGTCGAGCAGCACCGCGTCCGGCTTCTGCTTGAGCGCGAGGCGAAGACCCTCCTGCCCGTTCTTGGCCGTGAGGACCTCGTAGCCGTCGTAGCGGAAGTTGTGCGCGAGGCCGTCGAGCAGTCCTTCCTCGTCCTCGACGATCAGGATCTTCTTCTGCATTCGTGTCCCTTCCCGGGGCTCGCGGCCCCCTTCGGTCCCGCGGCGCAGTCGGCTGGGGATCCGCCCTGCTATTCCTGCGGGGAGCCGTGGCTTCCGCGCCAGATGGGAATCAGCATGGTGAAAATGCTTCCCTCCCCCGGCGTGCTGGCCACTTCGACGCGGCCATGATGCGCGCGGACGATCTGATCCACAAGCGAAAGCCCCAGGCCCGCGCCCTTCACGGTGTGCACAAGGCCCGTTTCGACGCGCACGAACTTGTCGAAGATTCGCCCCAGGTCCTCGGCGGCGATCCCGATGCCCCGATCGCTCACCGCGAGACTCACGAGGTCGTCACGCTGGCGGGCCACGACGCGGATCTCCTTGCGATCCCTTGAATACTTCACGGCGTTGTCCAGCAGGTTGAGCAGGCAGTGCTGGAGCGCGATCGCGTCGGCGTGGATCTTCGGCAGGCCCTGCGGCACGTCGACGTGCCACTCGAAGCCCTCGTCCTCGAGCCGCAGCCGGAAGCTCTCGAGCACGTTCATGACCAGCTCCTCGACCGAGATCGGCGAGAGGCGCAGTGCCTTCTGGCCCGACTCGAGACGCGAGAAGTCGAGGATGTTGTCGACGAGCTGCGTGAGCCGGTCGGACTCCTTGAGGATCGTGCGGAGGTACTTGTCCTCCTCCTCGGGGCTGCGGAAGCGGCGCATCTCGATCGTCTCGACCGCCAGGCGGATGACGGCGATCGGCGTCTTGAGCTCGTGCGTGACGTTCGAGACGAAGCTGGACTTCACCTGCACCAGTTCGATCTGCCGCACGATGTAGCGCACGCCCACGTACGTGGCGCCGAGCAGCACCGCGGTCATGACGCCCACGAACAGCATGAGCGCGATCAGGAAGCGCTGCGCCTCGGAGGCGGGCGAGTTGCTGGTCGAGGTCACGCGCACCAGGTAGCGACCGAAGGGGCCGGTGAGCTCGGCGCCGCGCGCGCTGGCGGACGGGCCCGGCTCGCGCACGCGCGCCACCTCGTGACCCTCGCTGTCGTACACCTGCACGCACAGGTTGCGGGTGGACTCGAGGCCGCCGTACAGGCGCGGGCTCGCGCCCAGCCGGTCGCGCACGACGCTCGCGAGGTTCGTGGCGATGAAGGCGCGCGGGTTGAACCACCAGCCGCCCGCGCCCACGACCTCGCCGTGCGGACCCTTCAGCACCACGGCCGCGAACGGGTGGTCGTGCCGGCCGCTCGGGTCCTCGCCGAACAGCAGCATGTTCGTCTCGACCATGATCACGGACAGGTCGTCCATGTTGTCGACGGGCACGTAGTGCGGCGCCTCGAACTGCCGCGATCGCGTGGCCAGGGCCGACACGATCGCGGCCGGCCCGCCGCCGGCACGGGCCACCCCTTCGGCCGGCACGACGGCGTCGCGGAGCTGGAACAACAGCTCCTGCTCGAACGCCTCCGAGACCTTGGCCGCGAGGTACGCGTTGTAGCGCGCCGCGTCCGCCTGCACCTGCCGCACCACGCGCAGCGTGAGCAGCGAGGCGATGAACGACAGCAGCAGCGCGGGCACCGCCACGGCCCCGACGAGCAGCGCGAGCTTGCGCTGCCGGGCCTGGGAGAGCGGAGCGGCGGTCGGGAGGTTCATGCCGGGGCGAGGGTAGTGGCGGGCCGCAGGTTTCGCCATGCGGGCGCGCGGCGGCGTCCGCCGGGAACGCGAAGGCCCGGCCCGCCGAGGCGGACCGGGCCGGGATCGCGGGCGAAGGCCGTCAGCTGCGCGTGCGCGCGGCGACCTGCGCGTTCGTGCACGAGTGGACCTGCTGGACGATCGAGCGGTCGCTCGAGGTGACGATCACCTGGCAGCCGCGCTCGACGTTGACGACCTCGCGGACGAGTTTGCCGCTCGCCAGCGCGCCGCGCAGCTTCTTGCAGGCCGTGCAGAGCTTCGCGTCGCCCTTGAGGGCCGCGATCACCGCGTCGTTGTGCCGCGCGACGGTGGCCTGCAGATCCCGCACGTTCTCGGCGCCCTCGGCCGTGTAGACGATCATCGTGCCGTTGCGCAGCGCCACGACCTGCGCGTGCGCGCCCGTCGCGTGCACGTCGTCGTCGCACGCCATCTCGTCGGAGCACACGGCGCAGTCGGAGTGCGCGGCCATCGCGTGCATGGTGCAGGCGCCCGCGGACGCCATCTTCGCCGACTTCGCACCCCTGGCGCAGGCCGCCTGCATCTCGGCGGTGCAGGCGCCCGACGCCATCGCGGCCTTGCAGGCCTCGGCGCTCATCGGGCAGTTGCCGGCCGCCGGGCAGCCCGCGTGCTTCGCGGACGCCGACGCCGCCGTGGCGGTGGTCGCGTGCGCGCCGCACGAACTGGCGCTGGCGCTCTTCGTGGCCGAGGCCTTCGTCCCGCTGCAGGACGAGGCGCTCGCGGACTTGGCGCCGTCACACGCGAAGACGGCGGCGGCGAGCCAGGCGGTTGCGGCGATGGAGAGCGTGAGGGCGAGGAGTCGCAACGGCTTCATGTCCAACCTCCCGGAAGGTGGAGCGGGCCCGCTCGGGTTCCGCTACTGACGCCTGAAGCATCGGCGCGCGTGGGGGGAAGTTTGTTCGTGGACTTTCGGGGCGGTGTCAGTGAAGTGCAAAAGCTCCGCTGCTGGCGCGGCTCGCGGACGCATTCACGAGTTCGGGCGGGGCCGCGACACGCGTCGTTGACGCCCCCGGGGCCGCTCCATACTGTGCGCCGCGGACCGGAATCCCATGCCCAAACGACGTTCGTCCTCGAAGAACAAGGGCCGCGGCCCGCTGTGGCTCGGCGTGCTCGCCGCCCTCGCCGTGCTCCTCTTCGGCGCCGGCGAGCTGTACGCGTACCTGCGTTCCGACGCGGGGCGCTTCCTCGTGTGGCGGAACCTGCACGTGGGCGACCGCGCCCACGCCGTGCGCATCGTCGGGCGGCACGCGCGCGAGGGGCTGGCCGCGGCCGGCGTCGGCGCCGCGCGCATCCACGAGGAGGTGCGCGCGAGCGGGAAGCCGGCGGTGAAGTGGACCGTGGACCTGCCGCGCGGCGCCTCGCCCATGCAGGCCAACTACCAGGTCACGCGCGCCGTCGAGGCGCTGGGCGCCGAGGTGCTCGCGGCGCGCGAGGAGCGCGCGGAGAAGGGCGGCGAGGTCGTGACGATGACGCTCGGGTTGCCCGGCCGGCCCACGCACGAGATCGCGCTCGTGCGCGAGGGCCTCGATCCCGAATCGCCCGCCGCCACCGAGACGCGCGTCGCCATCGTGCTGTTCGGGCTCGCCGACGACGCGACCTCGGCGAACGCGCTGCTGTCGCGCGCCGAGCCCTTCGCCGTGATCGCGCCCGCGATCGGCGACGAACGCGACCCGCTGCTGAAGCTCGCGCGGGACCGCAGGCGCGAACTGGTGCTGCAGATCCCGATGGAGCCCGAGGACTACCCGCGCGCCAACCCGGGCCCGGGCACGATGCTCGTCAACATGACGCCCGGCCGCATCGAGAAGATGACGCGCGAGTACCTGGGCCTGGCCGACGACGTGGCCGCGGTCGCGAACCTGCAGGGCTCCTTCGCCGCGCAGGACGGGCCGTTCATGACCGCGTTCTACCACGAGCTCAAGCACGAGGGCGTGCCGTTCCTGCACCTCGCGCCGCCGCCACGCTCGGTGGCCCGCACACTCGCGGCGAACCTCGGGGTCGCCTACGACGAGCCCGACGCGATCCTCGACGACGAGGCCCGCGCGTCCACGACGAAGTCGCTCGATCGCGCGTGGGAGGCCCTGCTCGAGCGCACGAAGGGCCGCCGGCAGGCCGTCGTGCTGCTGCGCGCGACGCCGACGGCCGTGAAGTGGGTCCAGGCGACGTTCGTCGCGAAGAAGCTGGCGGGCGAGGCACGCATCGTCCCGCTCTCGACCGTGCTGCACCGGATGGCGAAGGGCTGAGCGCGCGCCGGCCACCGCGCGACCTGCTATCTTCCCCGGCGATGTTCGACGGATCGAACGCTCGCCCCGACTTCGCCGCGGCCACCGCGCGCGAGTGGCTGCTCTCGGACGGGCTCGGCGGCTACGCCGCGGGCACGGCATCGGGTGCGCCGTCGCGCCGTTCGCACGCGCTCCTCGCGGCGCCCGCCGCCTACGGCCGCCCGATCGCGCTCGTGCTGCGCTTCGAGGAGAAGCTGCAGGCCGGCAGCGCGACGCACGAGTTGTCGGCGTCGTGGTGGGCGCGGCCCGGCAGCGCGCCCGTGCCGCGCGCGGGGGCCTTCGACCAGCTGGTCTCGTTCCGCCCCGAGCCGTGGCCGACCTGGACGTGGCGGTTCGAAGACGTGCTGCTCGAGCGAACGCTGCGGCTGGTCGAGGGCCACCCGGCGCTCGTCGCGTCGTGGACGCTGCGCGAGGGCGGGCCGGTGCGCCTCAACGTGGCGCCGCTGCTCGCCGCGCGCGACCCGTTCTCGCTGCAGCGCGAGACCCCCGAGTTCCGCGGCGCGGTGCAGGGCATCCCGGGGCGCGTGCGCGTCGAGACGCTGCCGGGCTGGCCGTCGGTGACGCTGTGGCACAACGGCGCGTTCGTGCCGGCGCGCGGCTGGGCGAGCGCGCTCGGCTACCCGCTCGACGCCGCCGACGGAGACGACGGCGACCCGGCCGCCGAGGGCGAGGACGGCTTCCGGCCCGGCTGGATACAGGCCGCGCTCGCCGCGCCGGGCGCGGCGCTGCACGTGGTCCTGTCCCCGGAAGAGGCGCTCTTCCGCATGCTCGCGGCCGAAATGCGCCTGGGCACGCCACCCGCGCGCACGCTCCACGACTGCGTCGCCGCGCTCGACGGCGCGCGGCGCACCGCGCTCGCGCGCGAGCGCCAGGCGGCACTCGACGGCCTCGACCTCACGGCGCGGCAGGCGTCGGCGGCCCGCGCGGGCTCGGCGACCGCGGCCGTGCGCCGGCTGGCGCCGCTCGTCGACGCCGCGGACCCGCTCGCCGCGCCACTCGCCGCGCAGGTGCGCGCGGCGATCGTCACGCGCCACGGCCGCACGACGCTGCTCGGCGCGTGGCCCGAGATGGTCGAGCGCGGCTCCGACACCCTGCGCGCCGCCGCCGCGCTGGTGACGCTGCGCGACTTCGACGCGGCGCGCGCGATCGCGCGCGGCTACCTCGAGTACCTGGACGAAGGCCTCGCGCCCGAATCGTTCGATCCCGACGACGGCACGCCGCGCTACGGCGACCCCGAGCCCTCGCTGTGGCTCGTGAACCTCGTGGACCTGCTTGCGCGCCGTGCCGAGGGCACGCCGGGGCAGGACGCGTTCCTGCGCGAGGCCGCGTGGCCGGCGCTCGAACAGGTGCTGCACCACCTGCGCTCGGGCTCGCGCTACGGCGTGCGCTGCGACCGCGACGGCTTCCTGTGGTGCGGCGAGGGCGACGGGGCGCGGGCGCGCGCGGGCACGAACGCCCTCTGGTACCACGCGCTGGTCGCCATGGCGCAGCTCGCGAAGCTGATGGGCCGGCGCGAGAACGGCGCGTTCTACCTGGCGTGGGCGCACGAGCTGCAGCGCGCGTTCGCCGAGCGCTTCTGGGACGAGGAGGCCGGCTGCCTGTTCGAGGCGCTCACGCCCGCCGGCGTCGTGCGCGGCCTCTCGGCACCGCAGGTCTGGGCGGCGGGCCTGCCGCCCACGCTGCTGCCGGCGACACGCGCGCAGCGGCTGCTGCGCACCATCGGGCGCGAGCTGGTCGTGCGCGGCGGGCTGCTCGAGCGGCCGGGCGAAGGCGGCCCGCGCGGCGAGTGGCTGGGGACGTGGGTGTCGGCGACGCTGCGCGTGTTCGCGCGCGAGGAAGCCGTGAAGGCCGGCGTGCACGCGCGGCTCGAGAACGTCGTGGCGCAGGTCCGCGACCGCGGCGTGCTCCCGGGCGGCGACGCGCGCCACCGCTTCTCGGCGCTCGCGGCGGCCGTGCTGCTGCGCGCCTGGATCGAGGACGTGGACCGCGACGCGGCGTTCGCCGCCGCCTCCCGCCGCTGATCGCGAGCGACCTCGCATCGTCGCGCAGTCACCCCGGGTGTCGACTCGGGTGACACTTTGTGTCCACTGAGGTGACAGGAATGCCGCATTCCGTGCGACCGGGTTCCCGACCGGCGCCGGGGCGCGCGGAGTCAGGTTGCGTTCCCGCAACAC